>JASFFK010000016.1:0-16012 GCA_050124335.1 Chromatiales bacterium
GAAATCGACCACCGCATCCGTTACCTGCAGAAACGCCTGCCGGACCTGAAGGTGGTCACCGGCGTTCCGGACAACCCGGAACAGGTTTTTTTCGGCGCATGGGTGACCATCGAGGACAGTGAAGGCACGGAACGGACATATCGCATCGTCGGGCCTGATGAATTCGACGAGGCGCCAGGATACATCAGCATGGATTCACCGGTTGCACGCGCGCTCCTGAAGCGCCATCTCGACGACGAGGTGCGCCTCGAGACACCCGGTGGTGTGCACACTGTCTGGATCACGCAGATTCGCTACGAAGAGAACAGCGCGACCTGAAAACGGACCCGTCTCCAGGGATTCTCCTCCTCGAGCAGACGGACGATCTCTGCATCCAGTTTCTCGCCACGGTCCAGCATCTGCGCCAGGATGGCATTCTCGCGCTTTGGTACGTAGCCAAGCTTGTCGTTGCGAAAGTAAATCGCCACCGCATTGCGGTCGTACTGATTGACCGACTCGCGCACCAGGTTCAGTTTCTCCCCCTCACGCAGGAAGGGCCAGATCGCAGCCCCGCGGTGATGCTGGAACCCCGCAACAGGCGACTCCTGCAACAGGACCAGGTCTCGCGACTGCCTGAGGTTGCGAAAGAAAAGACCGGGCTTGCCAAAACGTTTCTGTTTCATGGGGACCTCCATCGGATAGTGATGGAAAGTCTAGAAAGGAGAGTGGCTCAAAGCGTGAGCCCGGCGCAATTCGGTATTGCGATGCCGCCCGCAGGCCGGCTGATTACCAGAGGCTGACCCCTGCCTTCTGCTGATCGAGCAGCTCTTTCTGAAATTCCGGCGGCCCGAATCCATACACCTGCTGTTCTTTCTGGAACACGCCGTTCTCCACGATCTGCTCGGTGTAGACAAAAGGGCGTCCGTTCTGTTTTGAAAACTGCTTCAGCCAGTCAAGGGCACGTGGCGGGATCCGCTTGCCGACAGGCACAGCCAGATCGACAGGCAGATTGTGCCACTGGAACTTGTTGAAAAGCACGATGACTTTCGCGTTTTCGGGCTGCATCCACTCCGGCAACGGGCTGTTTTCAAGAATCCAGCCGCACTGGAAAAAGTGGCATGGATCTTCCGGGCGATTGTCATAATCGTCGCAACCGCTGCCTGTGCTGTGGGGACATGGATTCCCGGGGTAGACCTCGACGCCGTTGATGACCATCTGTACCCAGCCATCGCAGCAGGCCGTACAGGGCTGACACTGCCTCTTTTTCTTGTCCATCAAGATACCCGGTTGTCTGAATCAAGGCCCGAAAATAGGATAGTTCGCTGACGAGCGCAAGCGATCAGCCGCATGAGAGGCCGGGTAATCATCCGGGATGTCCCGGGAATGACGCAACGAGATTGCCCTGGTTCAGCGAGCCACGGCACCTGCTGTGTGAAGGAGGCCGGGATTCAGCGCATCAGGAGTTTCGGCTTGACCAGCCAGGCCAGCCTGCCGCGCCCGCGACGCACCTTCTCCCAGCGGTCAGTATCGAAATTGATCCGCGCCATGGCCGCCGTCGGGAAACGGATCTCACCCCCTCCGATGAGTTCACTGATGAGTTCCGACCAGGTCGGTTCATGGCCGACAAGCATCAGCGAAGAGAGCTTGTCGGGCGCTTTCCTGATCTCCTCGATGACACTCCCGGTCTCCGGGAGGTAGAGGCTGTCACGAAAATCGACAGGAATGATCCAGCCGCCGGCCTTGGCTGCGAGTTGGGTTGTCGCCACGGCACGGACCGCCGAAGAGCAGAGTATCTGTTCAGGCACCTCGCCAGCCGACATGAGGAACTTGCCCATGACACGCGCCGCCTCCATCCCCCGCCTGGCGAGTGGTCGCGCATGATCGCTGGCAGCGCCGGAGGTCCAGTCGGACTTGGCGTGACGGAAAAGGATCAGTTTTTTCGGCATGTCGCTCTCCAGCGGCGCATCAGGCAAAAACCGGCCCGTGGCAGGGCCGGTTTCAGGCTCTGATCGAACGCATGCTCAGTCAGCAAACAGATCGTTGAAGAAATCCTTCATGCGTTCCCATGAAACAGTGTCAGCCCGTTCGTCGTACTTGAGGTTCTCGATGCCAAAGCCGGCCGCATCCTTGTTGGTGAAACCATGGCGCACATCACCACCAAAAATGACCAGTTCCCAGTCAGCACCGGCTTCCTGCAACTTGTTCTGCCAGTTGGTGACGACTTCCGGCGCGATAAAGGTGTCAGCCGCGCCGTGGAACGCGAGGATCCTGTTGCCGATCTTGCCTTTTGACTCTTCAGGAGCCGCGGGCATGGAACCATGGAAGCTCACGACACCAAGCGCATCGGTCCCTGCATAGGACATCTGGAAGACGGTCGCGCCACCGAAGCAGTAACCGATTGCAGCGAGGCGATCCGGGTCGACCATATCGCTGTTCCCGAGTTGTTCGAGGCCAAGGGCTGCGCGTTCGCGCCAGGCATCCACGTCTGTCGTGATCTCCTGCATCCACTCTTTCGCCTGCCCCGGTTTGTCGGTCACCTTGTCGTCACCGTACATATCGGCCGCGAAAGCGACATAACCCAGCTCCGCCAGCATATGAGCGCGCTTCTTCGCATAATCATTGAGCCCCCACCATTCATGCACGACCATCACGCCGGGGCGCTTTCCCTCGATGGCATCGTCCCAGTAAAGATGGCCTGTCAATTTCGTGCCGTCATGCTCGTAGGTGATGGCTTTTGACTGGATCTCCGCCACAGCGGGGATTGCAAGCAACATCAGTGCAGCAAAGAGGATACGTTTCATGTCAATCATGCTCCTTCGGTAATGTGTTGCCATGCAGGATGGCTGTTGATGTTCTTCAGTGCCTGATGAAGCAGGCTCACGCCCGGTTCCGTCCGGTGCCAGGTCGAGGCGCCGGACGGATGGGGCAACGGCACCAGGTCGAACGGGCGTGCATGCAAGTCTAGACGATGCGTCAGACCTATAACATCGGTAAGTTTGCGGACATCGAGAAACTGTGCGATCGCAAGCTTTCCCACAGGAATGATCAGCTGAGGCCGCAGGAGCCTGATTTCCCGCTCCAGCCATGGACGGCAGGCGGCGATCTCCTCTCTCGATGGCACCCGGTCACCTCCTTTCGGACTCTTGCCCGGAAAACAACGACAGACGGCGGCCATGTAGACACGCGACCGGAACTGCTCCTCGTCAATTCCGATGGAAGCAAACCATTTGAAGAGGGTTTTTCCGGCAGTCCAGGCGAAGGGTTTCCCGGCCGGACCCTCGCGATCACCGGGCGCCTGTCCGACAAGCAGGACCTTTGACGCGACAGGTCGCCCCGTTACGACAGGCGGAATCATCTGTTCACAGCGGCGGCATTGATGCAGCTCCTGTTGATGCTGCACAATGGCATCAATCATCGCTATTTCGGAAGACGTCATGGAATTCCTGGTCGGCCTCAGCGCAGCGACACTCGCCATCGCGGCCTTTATCTGGTTTCTGCCCATTCTACTGATCGCACGCTCGAAAAAAACCAGTGGAGGCGAAAAGCTCGTCTGGATTCTGCTGGTCATCTTTTTCAGCTGGTTTCTATGGATCCTCTATGCGCTTGTTGCCCCGCTGTCACCACAGGAGAGCCAGTCATGAGAGCCGTCATGGTCACTGCCAAAGGGGATCCATCCGTGCTCGATGCGCGCAGCATCGACGCGCCCGAAATCAGCGGGGATAACCAGGTTCTCGTCAGGATCGCAGCAGCCGGCGTGAACCCCATCGACACCAAGGTACGTGCCGGCAATCTCTTCGGCGCAGAGCTCCCCTTCATCCCGGGCTGTGATGCCTGCGGAACGGTCGTTGAAACCGGCGCTGCCGTGAAGAACGTCAAGCCCGGTGACATGGTGTGGTACTGCCATGGCGGCCTTGGGCTCGCGCAGGGCAACTATGCCGAGTACAACGTGCTAGAGGATTGGCAACTCGCACAGAAGCCGACAAGCATCGACGAGGTACAGGCAGCAGCCTCACCGCTCGTCCTGATCACGGCATGGGAATCGCTTTTCACCCAGGCCAGATTGCAACCGGGTGAAACTGTGCTGATCCATGCCGGAGCAGGCGGCGTTGGCCATGTCGCCATCCAGCTCGCGAAATGCTATGGCGCCAGGGTCATCACCACTGTCAGCTCTGCAGAAAAAGCCGCAATGGCCCGTGAGCTCGGTGCGGACGAGACCATTGACTACAGGAATGAAAACCTTGCGGAACGGCTCTCCGCACTGACCGGTGGAAAGGGCGCCGATGTCGTTTACGACACGGTCGGTCCTGCTGTCTTTCAGGAGTCGATTCCGTTGACGGCTCATTACGGCCGCCTTGTGACGCTCATCAATCCTGCAGGCACGGACTGGACGGAAGCACGCATCCGGAATCTCGCCGTGCATTTCACGCTGATGCTTGCACCCTGGGTACGCAACCTCAGGGACCACTGGCTTCGTCAGAGCGATATCCTGAGGCAGTGCGGTGAACTCTTCGACAGTGGCAGGCTGCAAGTCCGGGTACAGGCGACATTGCCCCTGGAACAGGCTGCAGAAGCGCACCGCATCATCGAGGAAGGCCATACCAGCGGCAAGCTCGTGCTGACCATCTGAGCCACCAGCGAATGAAGACCTGCCCGGGCGAACTACCGGGCAACCGCACCCTGAATAGAAGGATCCTTCAGGATCAGTAAAAACCCGGCGGAATCGTTGCACCGGCAAGAAGCCATGTTGTAAACGCCCCCGGATCCGACATTTATCCGTGATGGAGAAGAGCATGAAAGAGACAAACAGGTTGCGACGCAGCTTTCTGAAAGGCATCGGGGTAATCGGTGGCATCTTCGCCATCAGGCAGGTCCATGCGACGCATACCGACACCCATTTCGAGGAAGAGACCGAGCATCATATCGTCTACCAGTGCAACAAGATCGATCCCGATTATCTCGAGCACATCATGTTCTCGGTTGGCGAAATGGTGAGAAAGTATGGCGACGACATCCAGGTCATCGTCACCACCTTTGGCCCCGGGCTGCACCTGCTCCTGAAACACCCGATCCGCCCCGTGCCACCGCTGATTCAGCAGCGCGTCACCTCGCTGCAGCAATACGGTGTCAAGTTCCATGCCTGCGGCAACACCATGGAATCGCTGAATGTGACCGGGAAAGACCTGATCGATGGCGTGAAGGTTGTGCCCATCGGGGTCGACGACCTGATGCAGTTGCAGAAGCAGGGATACGCCTACGTCAGCTGGTGAGCTGATTTGAATGAGTTCTCACTGATTGACTGGATGCGCGCATCAAAAAAGGTAACAGGTGTCGGAGATTATTTTCACAGGAAAATGATCTCCGACACCAGGCATGCTGAATCAGCAGCTAGTCGACCGGCTCCACCTCGAGCACGGCAGCCCTTGCAGCGACAACCCGCACTTTTGCCCCGACCGGTGCGTCCGGCCCCCTGGCCTTCCACGTCGATTCTCCGACCTTGATGCGACCCTCGCCGTTGACGATTTCCTGCTGCACCGTGTAGACACGCCCGATCAGCTCCTGACCACGCTCGTTGAGGAGGGGCTCATCGCTGTGAATCGGATTACGGCCGAACCAGATCTTGGCGACTGTGATGACGACGATACTCAGGCTGGCGAAGATCACGAGCTGAATCTGCCAGCCCAGTCCGGGCGCGAGGAGCGTGATGATGCCCGTGACAGCCGCCGAGAACCCCATCCACATGAAAAATGCTGCCGGGGAAAACATTTCGAGAATCAGCAGCACCATCGCGATGATGAGCCAGTGCCACCAGTGGAAATCACCGAATAACCACTCCATCAGGCGTCACCGCCCTGCTTTCTGGTTGCGAGTGCTTCCTTTGCAACCTCGGCGATCCCGCCGATAGAACCGATCAGACTCGAGGCCTCGAGCGGCAGCATGATGATCTTCTGGTTGGGAGCTGTGCCGATCTGCTGCAGTGCCTCGGTGTACTTGGTTGCGACAAAGTAATTGATGGCGTTCATATCACCGCGTGCGATTGCCTCGGAGACCATGGTCGTCGCCCTGGCCTCGGCCTCGGCGAGTCGTTCGCGGGCCTCGGCCTCGCGGAACGCGGCCTCTTTCTCGCCCTCGGCTTCGAGGATCTGCGCCTGCTTCTGTCCCTCTGCGCGCAGGATTTCAGACTGGCGTGCACCTTCGGCAACAAGGATTGCAGCACGCTTGTCACGTTCTGCCTTCATCTGGCGCGCCATGGAATCAACAAGGTCCTGCGGAGGATTGATGTCCTTGATCTCGATGCGGGTGACCTTGATGCCCCAGGTTGAGGCGGCATCATCAACGACCGAAAGCAGACGCGTGTTGATGGCATCACGGTTCGAAAGCAGTTCGTCGAGATCCATGGAGCCGAGCACGGTCCGGATATTGGTCATGGTCATCTGCAGGATCGCACGATACATGTCATTGACCTTGTAGGAAGCGCTAGCCGCGTCGATGACCTGGAAGAAGACCACGCCGTCGGCCACGACCATGGCATTGTCACGCGTAATGACTTCCTGTGACGGCACGTCGAGAACCTGCTCCATGACGTTGACCTTTCGCCCGACGGAATCGATGAAAGGGATGATAAAGTTGATTCCCGGTTTCAGCGTTTTTGTGTATCGCCCGAGTCGTTCGACCGTGTACTCCATCCCCTGGGGCACGCGCTTGACACTGAGCACGACGATGATCACGACCAGCACGGCAAGGACTATCGGCAAGAATTCCATCGAGATCTCCTTCAATTTTTATTTGGCTTGATCATTCCGGACAATGGGGTCACAAACCGTAATTATCAACTCGCCATACTGTATCTATGCACGGCATGAAGATACCATAGCACAGCACTATGACAGGCTTTTTGAAACCCCCAAAGTCCCTGCTGCGCAAGACGGGGAAGGCGATCGCGGATTTCGACATGATCCGCGACGGCGACCGGTTGTTGCTCGGTGTTTCCGGTGGCAAGGACTCGCTCACACTGCTGCACATCCTCGGGCACCTGCAGACCTATGCACCTGTCAAATTTGACCTCGGAGTCATTACTGTCGACCCGGAGGTCGAGGGCTTCGACCCGCATAGCCTGACCCGTTACTACGATGACATCGGCGTGCGGTGGCACTACGAGGAACAGCCGATCATGGAAGAGGCGAAGGAGCACATGGACGGCGATTCCTTCTGCTCCTACTGCTCCAGGATGAAGCGCGGCATCATGTACTCCACATGCCGGCGCGAAGGCTACAATGTGCTGGCGCTTGCACAGCATCTTGATGACCTCGCCGAGAGCCTGCTGATGTCGATCTTCCACGGCGGTCAGCTGCGCACCATGAAAGCCTGCTACACCAACAGGGACGGTGACATCCGCATCATCCGGCCGCTGGCCTACGTGCGCGAAACCATGACGGCGGCATTTGCGAATGAGGCGAACCTGCCGGTTATACCGGACTCCTGTCCTGCCTGTTTCTCGATGCCGACCCGGCGCGACCAGACCAAGCAACTGCTGTCGCAGCTCGAGAAGGAGAACAAGCCGCTCTTTGCCAACATGCTTCACGCGATGCGACCGCTGCTGACAGAGACATTCGAGTAATAGCATCCGCCACAAGGCTCACTGCGGTTTGCGCAGCCTCCGGCTACTCCCTGTTCAGCTGGTCACGCATATCCTGGAAGTGCGCCAGGTCATCGGGCGCAACGCTCGGGTACCGCGGATCGAGCGCCTCCAGCGTCTTGCGCACAATTCGTGCGACCTGCCAGCGCATGAAAGGCTTGTTGTCAGCAGGTATCGCATACCAGGGCGCCAGGGGTTTCGACGTCGTCGCCAGCGCCTGCTGGTAAGCCTCCATGTAGGCGTCCCAGAGTTTGCGCTCCTCGAGATCACCGGATGAGAATTTCCAGTGCTTCTCCGGCTCGTTGAGACGCGAGAGGAAACGCCGCTTCTGCTCTTCTTTCGAAACATTGAGCCAGAATTTGAGGATCACCGTTCCGTTCTCGGCCAGGTGCCTCTCATGCTCGGCGATGGCGCGGTAACGCGCCTTCCAGAAAGCCTCCATGTCGTCTGGCAAATCGAGGCGCTGTCCGCCGAGATATTCCGGGTGCACGCGCACGACCAGCACCTCCTCGTAATAACTGCGATTGAATACACCGATGCGGCCGCGCTCGGGCAAGCGTTTCACAGACCGCCACAGGAAGTCGTGATCGAGTTCCTCTTTCGAGGGCTGCTTGAAGGAAAAGACCTGGCAACCCGCAGGATTGACACCGCGCAATACTGCGCGAATCGTGCTGTCCTTGCCGGCAGCATCCATGGCCTGAAACACGAGCAACAGCGAATGCCGGTCACAGGCATAGAGACGGCGTTGCAGCTCATCGATCTTTTTTACCTCGTTTTTGAGGCGCTTCCTGCATGCTTTCTCGTCGGGCGCCCCCGAGGGCGGGCTGGTCGAAAAGGCATTGCGGTTGAAACTGCCGTCCGTCGGCACAAGCCATGTAGTCTCGAGAGTCCTGATCATCTCTTCCTGCTCGCGCCCTATCAGGCGCACAGTCAATCGAAATTACTTGTTGAAGTGCAGAGTGCCATGCACGGTCCCTTGAAGCAATCGACACCCTGCCCGTTGTTCAAGGCCTGGACAAGTCCCGCCCTGTTTCAGGTAAATTGCGCAATCGCGTCTCTATGCGTGAACAGCCGTGCCGGCCGGTCTGCCCCATACAGAAGCACCCGGCAGACAATCACGCTTTCGCATCTGCTTTGGATTCGGCACCCTCAAGGAGATCATGGCGATAGAGATGCACATCGCTCTGCGGAAAGGGAATCGAAACGCCGGCCTTGTCGAACTCCATCTTGACGCTGCGCGTGATATCCCAGTAGACATCCCAGTAGTCGGCCGTGTTCGACCAGGGACGAACGATGAAATCAACGGAAGAGGCACCGAGTGCGCTGACCTTGATGACCGGCTCCGGGTCCTCGAGCACAAGCGGGTGCTCCCTGACGATGCTCCAGAGAATGGACTCTGCCTTTTCGATATCGTCTCCATAGCCGATGCCGAAGGTCATGTCGACACGGCGGACCTTTCGCGCCGTGATGTTCTTGATGGTATTGCCCCATATGTTGTTGTTAGGAATCATGAGCTGCTGGTTGTCGAATGTCAGGACGGTTGTCGACACCAGCGTCATGGCCTTGACCTTCCCTACGACCCCATCGACCTCGACCGCATCACCCACATCGAAAGGCCGGTAGACCAGGATCATCATTCCGGACGCGAAGTTGGACAGCGTGTCCTTGAGCGCAAAGCCGATGACGAAGCCGGCGACACCGAGACCGGCCAGCATGGGGCCGACATCGATGCCCATCTGCGAGAGCGCAACGAGGATACCCAGCAGCATGACAATCTTCTTTGTTGTCGAGATGGCGAATTCACGAAACAGGTGAGATACCTGCAGCTTGGACTTTTCCAGCCCCCTCGTGATCAATCTCGCGAAAAGCGCAGCCAGAAATCTGAAGCCGATGAGGATGAGTATGATCACGATCATCTGGAAAACCATTGCTATCCCGTTCTCCATGATCCAGTCACGCGCCTGTCCGAGCCACTCGGAGAAGAGGCTGACAGCTACGCCCTGTTCCAGAATGCCCTGCGTGATCTTGCCGGTCGAGGTGATCAGCAGCTTCCTGTAACCGCCGGTGTCGAGGTCACGCTTCTTCATGACCTCAATGGTCTTTTCCAGGCTGCTGGCAAGTACCTTATGCCTGTCCTTGACTGCATCGAGTTGTAATCTCAGCCCCTCTTTGTCTCCTTCTGCTGCGCTGGTGTAGGCGTCCTGGGTAACCTCTTTCTGCTTGTTGAGCAACTCCAGGCGCGAGGAGAGCTCATCTGCCCATTTGATCAATATCGCATCGAGCTTTTCTAGATCCTGTTGCGAATCAAGGCCAATCGACTCCTTCCGCATAGCGTTGTTCAGCATGGAATTGAACATCACCATCAGGCTTTTTACCGCCTCCTGTGCAGACTCGACAATCCTGACCTTCTCCGCCACATCGGCGTCCTTTCTCTCTTCCGAGAGTCTCTCGAGACTCGCAGTGACCTCTTCTATCTCTCTATCAAGCAGTGTTTGGTCATCGGTAAGCACTTTTTCGATTTTCGATGCGAAAGCCGAAGTTTCCTGCCCTTTCTGTTTCATCTCGGAAAAATAGCCGACAATCTTGTCCAGCTCTGTGTCGATCTCCTTTTCCAGCTTGGAGAGCTTGGCCCATGCCCTTTCCCGAGCCTCACCTTCGGATTGCATGTAGAGCTCGGCAGTTTCCCTCACCTTCTCTTCGAGGGAGGTGAGCTGCTGAAACGCAGCGTCAAACTTTGACTCGAGCGACTCTTCCTTCGGTATCGAAGGAGACGAGGATTCGGATTTGGTTTGTTCTGCAGACGGATCATCCTCCTCTGCAAGAACTCCCGCGGGAGCGAATACGAACAGCCCTGCAAGGAAAAATGCCAGCAACGTACGTGGGTATTTGAGCATCATCAGCACCAGGAATTGAAAGAAAGCAGTACGGCTATTCTGACAGACAGGCCCGTTCGGGTTAACCGGAAAAAGTGCACGGAGTTCACTGGCCGACAGATCTATTCGCAGGTGACGTAATCGATAGGAATCTCGCTGGGACCGAAGCAGAGATCGATCCGATACCTGGCCGTTGTGTCAACACGCCCGCCGGGAAGACTGGAGATGGTATCTGCAATGCGCGCTGTCCCGTCAACGAATACGGCAATAAATCGATTCGTGAATCGCTCGTCGAGGCTGTCAAAAATCCTCCCGTAATAACCCGGCAGCATGACCTCGAGACTCGCGCACTGTACCCTGCCCGACGAGATGTATCGGTTCCTGTAATAACCACCATAGGGCCAGCGGCGTACGAAGGTCTGCCCGCCCACGTCGTATGTCAGAACGTCGTAGATCTCGATTCCACGACAACTCGCGAGAGGCCCCGACTCCTGCCAGACCTCTTCTTCTGCGTAGGCCCGCTCCTGCAGGGCATCAACGATCCGGTTGACCTCCTCGTCACTGAGGCCATCAAGCCTCTCTTCACCCTCTTCCTGCAGATTGCCGTCCGGCGGTTCTTCGGGAAGTGCTCCACCATGTTGTGATTGGAGGGGAATATCCATGAGCTGCCCGGTGCCATCGCAAGGGACTTCCTGGTAGATGATTTCGCCATCCTCGAAACACTTGTAGACTTGTGCATTGACAACAGTTGTCGTGCCAGCAAGCAGCATGAGAGCCGCGCCACAAACAACTTTTGCAATCAGCATGAATTGAGAGCACCAGAACATGCGCTTGAGTCTATCCGATCATTGCCTGCTTCGCACCGGCTCAGGCGTCTATACTTTGCCAGAGGTATTCGATATGACCAGAACATTTCACTTGCGCCAGATCGCCATCGCAGCCGTGCTGCTGTTGCCTCTCTCCTTCCAGGTTATGGCAAAGGATTTTGATGACTACACGATCTCACACATCGATTATCCCGACTGGTTCAAGGAGACCTTCTACGACCTCGATGACGATATCGCCGAAGCTGGTGAAGAGGGCAAAAAAGGACTCATGATCCTGTTCACCACCGAGGGCTGTTCCTATTGCGCACGCTTCATCGATGTCAGCCTTGGCGACCCTGAACTGGCGGCCCGTGTACAGAAAGACTTTGTTGCTGTCGGCATGGAGATCTTCGATGACAAGATGATGACCTCCCCGGAAGGCGAATCCATGCCTATCAAGACATTCGCGAAAAGCCGGGGGGCAGAATTTGCACCCACCCTCCTGTTCTTCGATACCGATGGTCAGCGGGTATTACGGCTGCCTGGTTACCAGACACCGGAACGTTTCGGGATCGTGCTCGACTATGTCTCCGGCGGGCACTACAGCACGGTTTCCCTGCGTGATTACTACAATTCACTCGTTGCAGCTGCCAAACCGGAACTGATGCTCATCGATGACCCGTTGTTTGCATCACCGCCTTATAACCTCGCACCGGGCAACGGCAAGCCGACCATGGTGCTGCTCGAAAAGAATGGCTGCGCCGACTGCAATGCCTTTCACAAGGACGTTCTGACTCTCGACAACGTCCGGCAATCACTCGGAAAATTCAATGTCGTGCGTCTCGATATCGAGGACAAGACAACGGAAATCACGCTCCCCGATGGAAAGAAAACAACACCCGCTGCCTTCTATAGCGACTCGGCCATGAGTCGCGTACCGGCATTGATGTTCTACGATGCATCAGGCAAAAAAGCACTCGAGACAGATGCACTGGTCCTCGAAAGCCGGATGATGAATTCGATCAACTACACGCTGGACAAGGCCCATGAAAAAGACTGGACCTACCAGCGCTATGCGCGCACCCGGGCTATCGAGCGGTCTCTCCAGCAGCCTGAAGCGTCATCGCAATAGGCAACTCACCCTGTCTTCTGCTCATCCTTTGTCTCGAGCATGCCCTCGCGCACGATGAAGTCGATGACCTCGTCGACGCCCCGCCCCTCCTTGAGGTTCGCAAAGACCCATGGCTTCTGCGGGCGCATGCGGTTGGTATCCGACGCCATGACCTCGAGCGAAGCGCCGACATAGGGTGCCAGATCGATCTTGTTGATAACCAGCAGATCGGAGCGCGTGATACCCGGACCACCCTTGCGCGGAATCTTCTCGCCCTCCGAGACATCGATGACATAGATTGTCAGGTCGGCCAGTTCCGGACTAAAGGTTGCCGAGAGGTTATCGCCACCGCTCTCGATGAAAACCAGATCGAGATCCGGAAACTCCTGCTGCAGGTCTTCGACTGCCGCAAGGTTCATGGATGCATCCTCGCGGATCGCCGTGTGCGGACAGCCGCCGGTCTCGACACCACGGATGCGTGCGGCATCGAGCGCCTCCGAACGAATCAGGAACTCCGCATCCTCTCGGGTGTAGATATCGTTCGTCACGACAGCCAGGTTGTAGTGATCCCGCATGCGCTTGCAGAGCACGTCGAGCAGGGCCGTCTTGCCGGAGCCGACAGGACCGCCGACGCCGATGCGAAGGGGTGATGTGGACATGTGTTTCTACCTCTTTACTCTTGCTTTCTCAGCAGATAGCTTGATCTTTTTGAGTCGCTTTGCGATGTCTTCATTATGAAAGCGGCGGGTGCGCCGCAGCTCCCATCTTTCTTTTGCTTGCCCAAAAGAAAGATGGAAAAGAAAAGGGCACCCTGCTAACGCGGCCTGCGGCTGCTCTGCGCTTCGCGCCCCTGACAGGCGCTCGCCAACTCGCTACGCTCAGACACCCCTCGCTTGCCTCCTCTCAGGGACGACGATGCTCGACGCGTTAGAAGGGAAACGACCCCGGACTGTTCAACCTCATCTGTTAAGAGCCGAGCTCACTCGGCGACCATTCGCCCACGGTGCAGGCTTCTACAATTTTACTGAAAAGTACACCCACTGCGACTGGACACCACTGAGGACCGCAGACAAAGCCGGATAAAGCAAAGCGGTGTTTGAGGGATCGAAGACCCCGAGTTCTTTTTGCGCCGCTTTGTCGAGGAACGCAGGGGACCCGCAGGGTGGCGTCCCGGAGCGAATGGTTTTGGTGACTTTTGCCGGAACAAAAGTCACTCGGGTGCGCGCCGACGCGCGCATTAAAATGAGCCCATCAAGAAACAATTCAAAAAATATTATGACCTGAACAACCTGGTGTACTGCGTCTCGTGCCTGCTGCTCGCGATCGCGAGCGCAGGGTTCGAGGCACCGATCGCGTCGTCATCGATGGCGAGACTGCGCTCGACCGCATCGGGCAAAATCTCTGCAAGCCGCATCAGCAGCAGCTGCCCTTCTGTCTGGCCAAGCGGGATAATCTTGACGGCCGCAAGCACCAGGTTCTCGAGCCAGCTCCAGGCATACCCTCTGGCAGCATCGCCGCAGGAGATCCCCCAGCCTGCCGCCGCCACGGCGAAACCTGCTGCCTGGCAGGAAGCCAGCACGGATTTCCATGCCTGTGCATTCGGCACGCCAAGCGCCACAAGCAAGTCGGCGAGTGCACGTCCGCGATTGATCTCTTCCTGGCGCAATTCTGCCGTCTCGCGACTAGCGAGAAGGAACTGTGACCAGCTTTCCATCGCATCGACATCTCCCTTCCCGGCCGCAGCATGAAGACGCTGTAAAACAGGCAGGTCAAGATGGACAATGGACGTCACGAGCTGGTCTTCGATCCATTCCCCGAGTGATTCTGCCGAATCGACCCACCCGCACTCGACGGCCCACTCGATCCCCTGGGAATAGGTGAAGGAACCGATCGGAAGAGACGGGCTGACGAGATGCATCAGCCTCACCAGCGCATGACCGGATTCAGTGACGATGTTGATGCTCATGGGCATGCCCGTGATGATGCGCGTGACCCGGCGCATGGCCATAGTCGCCATAGGCCCCGGATTCCGGCTCGAATGGCGCCTGCTCCACAATGACATCGAGACCCAGCCCGCGCACCATGTCATCGAGCACATGATCATGCTGATAGCGCACAAACCCGGGCTCTATCTGCAATGCAACATGGCGGTTACCAAGGTGATAGCAGGCACGCGCAAGCATGTACGAATTATCGCTGGAGACAGTTGAAACTGTCTCAGAGGCAGCCCGAATCTCGACGATGACACCGTCTGCAGAGCAGACCAGATCGCCATCACGCAGAATGGAACCGCGCGGCAGGAAAAGCCCGGCTTGCCTGCCGTCGTCGAGCGTCACTTTCACGCGGCTGCGGATGCGCAGTTCCAGCGGAAGGGTGACACTGCCGGTTGCGGCTCCCGAATCGATTTTTTGCGTCAGTTTCAACACGGGACCACCTCAAAAGAGAAAGTAACGCTGCGCCATTGGCAAGACCTCGGCAGGCTCGCACATCAACAGCTGGCCATCGGCCCTGACCTGGTAGTTCTGCGGATCCACCTCGATCACCGGCTGGTAATCGTTCAGAATCATGCTGGACTTGGTGACCGTGCGGCAATTCGAAACCCTGCCGACCCGGTTTTTCAATCCAAGCCGATCGGCCATTCCCGCCTCGATGCCGGCTTGCGACATGAAGGTCATGACAGTGGAGTGGCGCGCGCCGCCCAGTGCCCCGAACATCGGCCGGTAATGGACCGGCTGCGGCGTCGGAATCGATGCATTCGGATCACCCATGGGAGCCGCGACGATCATGCCGCCCTTGATGATCAGCGATGGCTTGGTGCCAAAAAAGGCCGGTTTCCAGAGTACCAGGTCAGCAAGCTTGCCGACCTCGACCGAACCGACCTCGTGGGCGATACCATGCGTGATGGCCGGATTGATGGTGTATTTGGCGATGTAGCGCCTTGCGCGGAAATTGTCATGTTCCGCGGGATCACCCTCGAGTGAACCGCGCTGCACCTTCATCTTGTGCGCCGTCTGCCAGGTCCTGGTCACGACCTCGCCGACCCGTCCCATCGCCTGCGAATCCGAGGCGATCATTGAGAAGGCGCCGAGGTCGTGCAGGATGTCCTCGGCCGCGATGGTTTCGCGCCGAATTCTCGACTCGGCGAATGCCACATCCTCGGCAATGCCCGGATCGAGGTGGTGGCATACCATGAGCATATCGAGATGCTCATCGACCGTGTTGATAGTGTAGGGCCGCGTCGGGTTCGTCGACGAAGGCAGGATATTCGCCTGTCCACACGCCTTGATGATGTCCGGCGCATGTCCGCCGCCCGCACCCTCCGTGTGGTAGGTATGGATCGTACGCCCCTTCATCGCGGCCAGGGTCTGCTCCACGAATCCGGATTCGTTGAGCGTGTCCGTGTGGATCGCCACCTGCACATCCATTTCATCGGCGACACCAAGACAGCAGTCGATCGCTGCGGGTGTGGTGCCCCAGTCCTCGTGCAGCTTCAGACCGATCGCACCTGCTGCGATCTGCTCGCGCAGTGCACCCGGGAGACTCGCATTGCCCTTGCCAAGAAACCCGAGGTTCATCGGCAATTCGTCCGCTGCCTGCAACATGCGGTGAA
>JASFFK010000017.1:0-15987 GCA_050124335.1 Chromatiales bacterium
TTTTCAGGGTTGTCCGGGTCGATTCACAAGGACGATGAGAGTCACGATTCCTCAAGCGCACCGATCGACTGCATGGAAAAACCGGGTATCTCACGACTTCCGCACCTGATGCAGTTTGTGAGTTCCGTCAGCATGGCGTCAGTCACTTGCAAGCCTCACTACCCTGCCCGACAGCACCTCTCTCTCTGGCTGCTGGACAGTCCCTGCTCTCCCCCATGCACTCAATCGGGACACCTCTCCTGCACACAGGTCCGTCAGCCCGGCGTGTGACTGGCAGCGTCAGCAGAAACCGGAGTCGATATATATCATTTTGATATATATCGACTCATAATATAAACTTCCTGCAAGATTCTCGCGGACCTTCAGTGATGCAACTCAAAACACTCTGCCTCGGGTTACTCGAGATCAGCGATGCAACCGGTTACGACATCAAGCAGATGTTCGAACGCTCCCTGAGTCACTTTCATGCTGCGAGCTACGGCTCCATCTACCCGTCCCTGAAACAGCTTGAAGAGGAAGGACATGTCAGCAGCCGTATCGAGACAGGCGGACCACACCCTGGCAAACGACTTTTCACCCTTACCGAGCAGGGACATACGCACTTCATCAAATCCCTCTCGGAAACAGAACCCGACGAGACCATACGCTCGGAATTCCTGGTCCTGATGTTTTTTTCGCATCTGCTCGAAACTCCGGTTCTGGAGGAAAAACTCGAGCATATGGAACAGCGATACGACAGCAAGCTCGCAATGCTTGAATCCCTGGTCGATCAGGAACACAGTGCCGGGATCCGCTTCACGATCGACTTCGGGATCAATGTGCTCACTGCCAAGCGTGACTTCATCAGGAAGCATCGCGAGGAAATTCTGCGGGAGCACACGAAGTCAACGGATATCAGCTCCCGGCAGAAACTCCCGGTGGAGAAGTAACGAATGAAATGGTTTCTCAGCCTCTTGATACTGATTCCCTCTACCCTGCCTGCATCCACACCGGTGAGCATCAAGTCGCTGGACGAGCTGTGGTTCACACAGGAACAGAGTGCACCCGCCAGTGTCATCACGCTCAATGCACCTGTGATTTCGGCAGAACTGAACGCGCGTGTCCTGGAGATCCATGCCGAAACGGGAGACAAGGTCTCCGCTGGCGACCTGCTCGTCAAGCTCGATTGCCGGCGTGCAGAAGCCGACCTGAGTGCGGCAGAAGCGGTATTGCGCCAGCTGGAAGCACAGTATGACTTTGCACACCAGCAAGTGAGACGGGCCGATGATCTGTTGAAGAAACGGAGTATCAGTGACCAGGAAGTCGATCAGCGCAAGAGCGAGGAATCGCGCCTGAGCGCACAACTCGATGCCCAGAAGGCCACGATCCGCCAGGCCTCCATCCAGGTAGAGAACTGCAGCGTGACAGCTCCATTTGATGCCATTGTCACGCAACGCATGGCTGACAGAGGCATGCTTGCGACGACCGGTACCCCGCTGCTCAAGCTTCTGGAAACAGATGCTCTGGAAGTGAGTGCCAGACTCAATTCCGCCGAGGTCGAGAGCCTCTCGAATAGCAGCGAGCAGTGGTTCGAGACCGGGGGCAATCGCTATCCGGTCAGATTGCGCAGTGCCGTTCCCTTGCTTGATGAATCAACGAGAACCAGCGAGGCCCGTTTCAGCTTTGCTGATGTTACACCTGTAGCGGGCAGCGCCGGCAGGCTCATCTGGGCCCTGAGCAGCAGGACGATACCAGCAGAGTATCTCGTCAGGCGTGACGGACAGCTCGGGATCTTCCTGTTCGAGGATGGCAAGGCACGCTTTCGCAATCTCGAGGATGCACTCGAGGGGCGTCCCGCCATTGTCGAGTTTCCATCGTCAACACTCCTGATTGTCGAGGGGCGTGACAGTCTGAATGATGGTGACACAGTCAGTCCGGCACAAACTGGCACTGGCCCGATCCAGGACGGGAACGCGCCTGGCAGCATGCAATGATCAGGCGCCTGCTCAGCAATCACGTACTCGTCAACCTGGCCTTTGTGCTGGTGCTTGCAGTCGGAACCTGGTCCTATTTCGAGTTGCCGCGCCAGCAGGATCCGACGCTCAATTTCAACTGGATCGTGATCACGACGATACTCCCCGGCGCCTCGGCGCTGGATGTCGAAAAGAAAGTCACCGATCCGATCGAGGATGCCCTGCGAAACATCAAGGATATCAAGTTTGTCTCATCCAACAGCCGCGGTTCCGTCTCCTCAATCCTTGTCCGTTTCCAGGACATCAGCGAGCGTGTTTTCGACAAGCGTGTCAGTGATCTGCGGCGCGAGATCCAGAACAAGGAAGCCGAATTGCCTGCTGCGGCAGAGGATCCCCTCATACTCGAAATCACCAGTGCCAATGCCTACCCGACCGCCTCGATCGCTGTCGTTGGACAGGCCGATGATGAAAATCTGCGCCAGCAGGCCTACAACCTCGAAAAGTCACTGGAACGGATACAGGGGGTCGATCGTGTTGACACGATAGGCCTGCGCGATCCCGAGATCCAGGTTGCTATCGATCCCGTCAAATTACAGGCGCTCAAACTCACGCCGGGACAGGTCGCCGATACAGTGGCACTCTTTTTCCAGGATATCGCGGCCGGCGAATCCCGCATCGGAGAACGAGACTGGCTGATACGCCTCGTTGGCAGTAACGCGGATCCCGCTTCTCTCGCCAACAGGCCGATTATCGGCAGCGGCGGTGAAGTCACTATCGACGAAATCGCGAACGTCACGCGTGCCCGCGAGAAGCCCGACAAGATGACACGCTACAATGGCAAACCGGCCGTTCTCTTCGCTGTCTTCAAGCAGGCGGACAACAATACCATCGAGCTTGTCGACCGGCTCAAGGCATTCATCAACGAGCGCAATCAGCTGTCACAGCAAACAGGTGTCGAGCTGGTCCTGACGGATGACCAGACGACGGTTACAACGAATGCCATCAATCTCATGCAGCGCAATGCTCTGATCGGCCTGGTGCTGGTTGTCATTGTCGCCTGGTTCTTTCTGGGAT
Organism: Chromatiales bacterium; assembly: GCA_050124335.1. Lineage (GTDB taxonomy): Bacteria > Pseudomonadota > Gammaproteobacteria > Chromatiales > Chromatiaceae > Sva-25. The sequence goes on from JASFFK010000017.1 coordinate 3,027, forward strand.
CACGCATCGCATTCCTGACAGCGATTGGCATCCCATTCGTGCTCGCAGGAACTTTCTGGGTGCTCTATGCCATGGGCGAGACTCTCAATGTCATGGTACTGCTGGGTATTGTCATCGTACTGGGCATGCTGGTCGATGATGCCGTCGTGGTGGTCGAATCTATCTACTACAGGATCCAGAGAGGCATGCAGCCACTCGAGGCCGCTATCGGCTCACTCAGAGAGGTTGCTCTGCCGGTATTGACGGCCGTGCTCACGACCATGGCTGCTTTCGGTCCCCTGACACTCGTTCCGGGGATCCTGGGCGATTTCATGAAAGTCATCCCGATTGTGGTCGTCGTGGCGCTGGGCATGTCACTCGTGGAAGCTTTCTGGATGTTGCCTGCACATGTCATTTTTGCCGGCATCAATTTTCGCAAGCCCTCTCGCATGCAGGTTTTTCGCCAGCACTTCACGCACTGGATCCAGATCGTGTACGTGCGCATTCTCATTCGCTTCATGCGCTATCGCTGGTGGACGCTGACCGGTGTACTGTTGTTGTTTTTCGGGGCTGTTACCCTGATCGCCTCCGGCAAGATCCGATACGATTTCTTCGCAGCGGACACGATCCGTCTCTTCTATGTCAACGTCGAGATGCCGCCCGGGACGAGTATCGAATCGACCATGGAGAAAGTGCTCGAGATCGAGAAAAAGGTCAAAGGCCATGTCCGTGATGGAGAAGCCCGGGCCATTATCAGCTACAGCGGCAACATGTTCACGGACATGGAACCGCGTCTTGGCGACAGATTCGGCCAGATTCTTGTTGGCCTGAATCCGAAAACACCGAAACTCCGAAGTGTGGAGGAGATGATCGAGGAGATGCGTGCAGATGTGTCCGGCACACCGGGCCCAGCACAGATCTCCTTTCTCCAGCTTGCCGGTGGTCCACCGAAAGCAAAGGCGATCAGCATCAAGGTGCGAGGTGATGACTATGCCGAAATCCGGCAAGCGGCCAATGACCTGCGCGATATCATGGCCGGGGTCGAAGGCGTACAGGACATCAGCGATGATGCCAGCCGCGGCCGTTCTGAGCTGGTCCTGACCTACAACAACGACGCGGTCAATCGCGCCGGCATCAGTCCTGCCGAACTTGACCGCACCATGCAGCTCCTGATTGACGGACTCATCGTTGCCGAGATGCGACATGATGGCCAGAAACTCGAGGTGCGCGTCAAATCCTCGCAGCGAGCATACGCCGACATTGACGATATCCTGCAATTCCGTATCTCCCTGCCTGATGGGAGGCAGGTACCGCTCTCTTCTCTTTTTGACCAGGAACGCGTGCCTGGAATCGGGAACATCCGTCATTACAATTTCAGGCGCGCCATTACCGTCGAGGCAGATATCGACAAGACGCTGACGAACGAGCAAGTCGCCAACGAGGCGATCATGGAAGGCTGGAATGCGATCAGCACACGCTATCCCGATATCGATCTCAACATCGAAGGTATTCTCGACGATGTCTACGAAGCGCTTGGCGCACTGGGTTTGTTGCTCATGGTCGGTATCGGCCTGATGTACATGATCCTCGGCACCCAGTTCGGCAGCTACTGGCAACCGTTCATGATTATCACGACTGTCTTCATGGCCTTTACCGGTGTCGTTTTCGGTTTGTTTGCGACCTCGACACCATTGAGTCTCTACACTCTCTATGGCGTCGTCGCACTTGCCGGCATCGCCGTCAACTCATCGATCGTGCTAATTTCCGCTGCAAATGCCCGTTTGCAGTCCGGGATGTCCGTCATGCATGCGACACTTTATGCCGCACGCCGCCGTGTCATACCGATCCTGATCACCTCATTGACGACAGTTGCAGGCCTGTTCTCACTGGCCACAGGCCTGGGTGGAAAATCACTGATCTGGGGACCGGTCGCCACAGCGATCGTCTGGGGCCTCGGCTTCTCGACCATTTTGACCCTGATCGTCATCCCGCTGCTCTACCAGTTCTTCATGACAGGGCGTAAAAAGGCACGGGATATCGTCACAGAACCGCGCTTTGATCAGTAAAGAAAAGCTATTCAGAGTCGATTCCTCGCGATTTTTTAGTGGTATGCTTTACGTTATTGAATAACAGTTCGACAGAAACTGAAGGGGCATGGGAATGAGATCCGAGAGCCTGAAAGCACCTTTGCCAATACTGATTACATTCGTCGTACTTCTGACATCGATACAGACCGCCTCTGCCAGGAGCTGTCTTTTCCTGGCCTCGTATCACAAGGGCTACGAATGGCAGGATGGAATCGAAGAGGGTATGCGATCGACCCTTGGAAACAAGTGCACCATCGAGGCATTTTATCTCGATACCAAGCGCAACACAGGTGCAGATTACGCAAAGTCGACCGCAGAAAAAGCCAGACGGCTGATTGATTCCATGCAACCTGACGTTGTTATCGCCTCTGATGACAATGCCTCGCGCTATGTCATCGAACCATACTATCGCGAGTCCGACATTCCATTCGTATTCTGTGGTGTCAACTGGTCAGCCGAGAAGTACGGCTTTCCCTACCCCAATGTAACGGGAATGCTGGAAATCATCTCCATCGACCCACTGCTCAAGGTCATCCAGACAGTCCTCCCCGATGCAAGCAGCGGTATCTTCATCGGTGGCGACGTCCCCTCGACACGCAGCAACTACGAGCGCTATAAAAAAGCCTTTTCATCACGCGGCATCGACGTCAGGGACGGCATGGTGACCTCCTTCGATGCATGGAAGCAAAAGGTCAGCGATGCCCAGGAAACAGCAGACTTCATCATCCTCGCCAACAAGGCAGGCATCGTGGACTGGGACCAGGACGCGGCAACAACGCATGTGCGGCAAAACATCAAGCGCTTCACTGTCGGACACCATGAATTCATGGTCACACTGAACATGTTCTCGATGACAAAAATCCCGCAGGAACAGGGCGAATGGGCAGCGAAAGTTGCGATAAAAATCCTGGAGGGCAGCAAACCATCGGAAATACCGATCGTCGCCAACCGCCGCTGGAACATTTATGCAAACACCGGGCTTCTGGACAAAGCCGGAATCCAGCTGCCTGCCAACATCCTGCGCAAGGCGGTAAAAGTCGGGAACTAGCAGCGTGAAGCGCTCTTCCGGTATCAACAAAAAGCATCCCGCGATGCTCCTTATCTTGCTGATCGGGGCAATACTGACGCTGTTTGCATGCACCTGGGTCTACCAGATCATCATCGAGCAGACCAAAAACGACTTTGCTGTCTCCGCCGGTCTGATCGAGGACTCTGCCCTGCAAAAACTCAACACCAGCGAAGGGACACTCAACAACGTCTCTGCCCTCTTCGCTTCCTCCCTTGCCGTGGACGCTGACCAGTTTCGTATCTTTACCCAGGAGGTCCTCGAGCGACAGTCATTCATCAACTACATTGCCTGGATGCCGAGAGTACGCCAGGAAGAACGTGAAAACTTCACGGAGTCGATGAAAGAGAGAGGTTTCGCCACCTTTTCCATCAAACAGCGTGACGAACGTGGGAGATTCATGGCGACTCCGGTTTCTGCGGAATATTACCCCGTTACCTATCTCGAGCCCTTTGAACCGGATACGATCGACCAGATCGGATACAACGCGCTCTCGAATACGGACTACGTCGAGCCAATCATGACAGCCATTGAAACCGGCGAGGTGATTCCTGCACTGTCTGCTGTCCGCAACCGGCAGACCCCGCAGCTTGTGCTCTTCAAGGCAATTTATGCCGGAAAGCAGATGCCGACCAGTGTCGACGAACGCAGGCGTGATACCAACGGACTTGTTTCATTGTCGCTGAATCTCGGGATGTTTTTCACTGGGGAACAGCTGCAGTCGGTAAGCGCTATCAGGCTTGTCGGCATGGGTGCGCCTTCTTCAAGCAAACAGCACGAACTATGGTCCCTGGATGCCATTCCGATGAATCCATCATCCCTGAGAGTCAATTTCCAGGACAGTTTCAGATTCAGGTCGGGACAGCAGTCCTACGAGCTGATCATCGACAAGATGGTCGGCTTGCACGAGATTGCCTATGGCTGGATCATCCTGGCCTTTGTGATCGGGACGGGGATCACGCTGCTGATTTTCTTTCTCGTCAGGGCAAGCCTGACGCGATCAGAGGAGATCGAGGAGAAGGTCCGGCAGCAGACGAGTGATCTCAGAAGAAACGAGCAGTCCCTGAGACTTGCAAAGGAACAGGCAGAAGCGGCCAGTATTGCGAAGACACAGTTTCTTGCCAACATGAGCCATGAAATCCGTACCCCGCTGAATGCCATTCTCGGATTCAGCCAGATCCTGCTGAAACACCCGGAATCAGCCAGCAAGTATCTCAGGTATATCAAGATGAGTGGCGAGCAGCTCAATGAGCTCGTCAACAATATTCTCGATCTGTCAAAAATCGAAACCGGGAAGATGGAGCTCGATGAGGGGGTCGTCAGTATCAGGCAACTGCTTCACAGCGTGTACCACATCCATCACCCCGAGGCGATACGTAAAAATCTTCAGTTCAAGCGTGAAATTGCGGCTGATCTGCCGGACAACATCATCACGGATCGCACGAAACTCAACCAGGTGCTGATGAATCTGACGGCAAACGCCATCAAGTTCACCTCATCGGGGAAAGTCCTCCTCAGGGCACTTAAGGAAGAGAATATGCTGCGCATCGATATCATTGACGAGGGCATCGGCATTCCCGAGAGTCGCCAGGACGCAATCTTCAATGCCTTTGTTCAGGCCGACAACTCTACCACTCGCAAATTCGGTGGAAGCGGTCTCGGGCTCTCGATTACGAAGAAGCTTGTGGAACTCATGGGCGGCGAAATAGAACTTCACAGTGCTATTGGCAAGGGAACCACCTTCACGCTGCGAATCCCCCTCAGGACAGTACCAAGAAGTTCCACCCGCCAGAGGACCGATACAGGCGATGTCCGCTTTTCGAGCAGAAACATCGTCCTTTGCGTCGAGGACCACTTCATCAACCAGAAGATGATCACGGCAATTTTCAAGGATATGGGTATCGAAGTCCATATCGCCAATAATGGCCGAGAGGGCTATGAGAAGGCACAGGCACTGAAGCCGGACCTGATCCTGATGGATCTGCACATGCCCCTCATGGACGGCTTCGAAACCGTCAGGAAAATTCGTGCAAACCCGCTTCTCAGCAAGACCCCTGTGGTGGCACTCTCTGCAGATGCGTTTATCGAGCAACAAAAAGGCGCACTGGACGCAGGTTTCGACGACTACATTACCAAACCGGTCGACCTGGATCGGGACATTCCGATTTTTGCAAAATACCTGAGACCCGAAAGACGAAGCACTGTTTTCCAGTGACTCCGCTCAGCTATTCTGCTGAAGATAATCGATATCCACGTCATCAATCCGCTGGAACCTGTCACTGATCCTGCTAGCGGAGCGAGCCACATCCGAGACATCCTGGTGTGCGAGTGAGATATGGCGGGAGAGCTTGTCCATTCGCTCACGGAAACGCTGGAAATCCTTCGACAAGGCATGCAGATGCTGGCGGATCAGGTGTACCTGCTGCTGTGTTGCAGCATCACGCAGGACCGAGCGCGTGGTTGTGAGGATTGCCATCAGGGTCGTCGGGGAGACGAGCCAGACACACCTCCGCTGTGCCTCCTCGACAAGCTCCGGATGATGCGCATGGATCTCGGCGAAAACCGCCTCAGCCGGGATGAACATCATGGCGCCGCTCGCTGTTTCGCCATCGATGATGTACTTGCTGGCAATGTCGCCAATGTGCTTCTTAACATCCTGTCGAAACTGGCGTGCAGAACGTTCCCGCACCGGCCGTGACTGCTCCGGATCAGTCATGCTCCGGAATGACTCGAGAGGAAACTTTGCATCAACAGCAAGCCGGCCTGTCGGTTCCGGCAGCTCCAGCAAACAGTCGACACGGGTTCCGTTGGGCAAGGTCTGTTGCAGTGAGAAGGCATTCTCGGGAAGCAGGTTACGCACCAGAGCAGCAAGCTGTATTTCGCCATATGCGCCGCGCGAGCGCTTGTCCGAGAGAATCTCCTGGAGCGAGATAATATTTGCTGACAACTCTGCAAGTTTCTTTTGTGCTTCGTCGATTCTGGAGAGGTGCTGAAGTACACGATTGAAAGTTTCGGTGGTCTTCTCGAAACCCTTGTCCAGCCGTGCGTCGACCTGGCCGCTGATCTCGCTCAAGCGCTTGTCCGTGGTCTCGAGAAGGCGGTTAACCTGCCTCCCCAGTACCTCGCCGTGAGCAAGCAACGCCTGGTTCACCTGGGTGGAAATCTGGTCGAGCCCCCTTGTCAGCGACTCCTGCTGGTTGAGTTTTTCGCTCGACAGCTTTTCCGCCAGGGATGAGCGCAATTCACCCTGTTCTCGCAGCAGGAGCGCATTCAGCTCCCCAAGGCGCCGTTCCAGACCCTGTTGCAGAAGGTTTGCCCGGGTCGATGCAATCTCACTCGACTCGGACAGCAGTTGCTGCAAGCCCGTGCCCTGCTCTGCCTGCTGTAACCTTGCATCCAGCAGCCAGGTACGCAACTCGCGGCGGCTGCGCATGACTGACACCAGGGCGAGCAGCAGTAACAGGATCATCAGGCTCATCGCAAGAAGGAAAGGCCAGTAGCTGACGGCAAAGTCGGACAAAGCCGTAAATTGATCGTGGAATTGCGCTTTCATCAGGTTTTTCCGTAACTTATCACGTAAAATGTAATCCCCTGACAGGCTCAAAGCGTGAGCCTCTTCACCCGGAGATGCAATCTGTGCAAGTGCACCTGAAAACCCTGGGTTGCCGGCTCAACGAGGCTGAACTCGAGACCTGGGCAAGGCAATTCAGACAACTCGGACACGAAATCACCGCCGATCCCGACGATGCGGACCTGCTCGTGATCAACACCTGCGCCGTTACCGAGGAGGCCGTGCGAAAATCACGTCGTCTCATCAAGCGGGTGCAGAATCACAACCCGCAGGCGAAACTCGTCGTCAGTGGCTGTTATGCCTCGCTGAATCCGGATGAGATCAACACCATTCCCGGCATTGATCTGCTCGTCAACAACCGGGAGAAGGATCGTCTGCCGGCACTCGTCAATGCACAACTGACAGACACCACCATGCCGGCTGTCGCGACCGAACCCGGCGAAAACCTGCTCTTCAGTCGCGGTCGCCAGAGAGCCTTCATCAAGGTGCAGGATGGCTGTCGCTATCGCTGCACTTTCTGTATCGTCACCCGTGCACGTGGAGAAGAACGCAGCCGTCCGCTTGACGATATCATTGAGGAAATCGATGCACTGCATGCCTCCGGTATCCGGGAAACCGTCATAACCGGCGTGCATCTCGGCGGCTACGGCAGCGATCTAGACATCAACCTGTACGATCTCGTCAGCGCCATTCTGGAACGGACATCAATACCGCGTTTGCGTCTTGGCTCGCTCGAGCCATGGGACATTCCTGACAACTTCTGGCAGCTGTTTCAGAATCGGCGTCTTCTGCCGCATTTGCACCTGCCGCTGCAGAGCGGAACCGACACAGTTCTTCGCCGCATGGCGCGCCGCTGCAAGACCCGGGACTTCTCGGCGCTCGTCACCAGCGCGCGCGAGCAGGTGCCGGGAATCAACATCACCACCGATATCATCGTTGGCTTTCCGGGTGAAACCGACGAGGAGTGGCAGGAGACGCTCGACTATCTGCATGGCCTTGATTTCGGCCACATCCACATCTTCGCCTACTCGCCCCGTCCCGACACCAAAGCAGCAACCTTGCCGGATCCGGTGCCGGAAGCCGTCAAGAAGGAACGATCGCGCCAACTGCACGCCTTGCTTGAAGAGATGCGCACGGGCCAGCTTGAGAAGCAGATCGGTAAAACTGCGCCCGTGCTCGTTGAAAACTACAATGAAGGAAAATACTGGGGCTACACGCCGAATTACTTCCGTATCGGCTTCGAGGTTAATGACAGGAACGACCCCGTAGAGAGTTCGATCCTGGACATCCAAATTTCCGCTATAGACAGGAAGAAAGGGGTGTTGGTCGGCAAAGCCGCTCCTTGACAGAAACGGTGTCAGAGATCATTTTCAGGCAAATGATCTCTGACACCGGAAGAGATTAAGCCGACCCCTGATCAGGAAGCTTCTCTGCTATCCGTTCCACGCTCGTAAGCGACACGCAGCCTGTCATGCCTGCGCTTGACTTCCTGAGCCAGCTGGTGAACGGCCAGCGCATACTTGCTGCTGTGGTTGTAACGCGTGATGACATAGAAATTGTGCATGCCGAGCCAGAGCTCGTCTCCATCGTAGGTGCTGTATTTCAGCAGGCTGACACGGTCTGAGTCGACACTGCCTTTCGGGCGGATACCTGCCTTGCGAAGAGTGCCGAGGGAGTGCTTGCTTTTATAACCTGTTTTCATGGAACGATAGCCGGTCGAACTGAAAGAGGCAGGTACTGCGACCTCCCCCCCTTTCTGCCAGCCATGGGCGCTGAAATAATTGGCGACACTGCCGATCGCATCAACAGGATTCCAGAGATCACGCCTGCCATTACCGTCGAAATCGACCGCGTAGCGTCGAAAACTGCTCGGCATGAACTGGCCGAGTCCCATCGCACCGGCGTATGAACCGACCGGGCTCTTCGGATCGAAGCCCTCCTCGCGCGTCATGAGCAGGAACTGTTCGAGTTCACTCGTGAAATACTTCGACCGGCGCGGGTAATCGAAGGCAATGGTCGCGAGGGCATCAAGCACGGTGACCTTGCCAATGTTCCCCCCGTAGTAGGTTTCGACACCGATAATTGCCGTGATGTACTCGGGTGGCACGCCATACTGCTGGTAGGCACGATTCAGCTCCTTGCGATAGGTCGTCATGAACTCTGCACCTTCGCGCATGCGCTGCTCGGTCATGAAGATGTTCCGGTAGCGCGTCCAGCTTCCCGGCCGCGCAGGGCCTTTCGCGCTCGGACGGTTGAGAATCTCGAGAACGCCGTCCTGCCTCTCGACTTTCGAGAAGAGGCCGTTGAGATAGCTGCGACTGAATCCGTGCTGATCGACCATCCGGTCGACGAACTGGCGGGTTGCGGCATAGTTGGCGTAATCGCCGCCCAGCCTGAAAGCGCTGTAGTTTCCGGCCCCCGTTTTCGGACGATACTCGACGACACCGATATCGGGACTGTCGAGCGAGGAGACCTGGACGGCATTGCTGCCGGTTTTTTCCGGGTTGGACCCGCAGGCCGTGAGCATGAAGAACGGCATGATGAGTAAAGCTGTCGAGATACTGCGTGACATCGCTTTGTTTTCCCCCTTTGAGAAGTAAGTGGACCTCTTTTCTGCGGGTCCGTTTCGTGGCTGGTATTGCATTCCGGCCCTATTCAAGAGATACCCGGTCGGCCTCCGAACCTGACCGGTCTCCATCGATGGATTGGATAGCAATCCGCCTCAATCGTTCATTTCCAGTTGATGCTGAAGATAGCGTGTTCTCCGCCTCCCCTGCAAGCGGACCAGAAAAAAGAGCAGGATGACACTTGCGAACATCGTGCCCGTTGCGACTATCTCCCTGATTTGCTGTTCTTTTCGTGTGAGGGGATGGAGCATGCGCGCATAGTCTCCACGACCTCGCAGCGCCAGCAGCCCCGGTTCTTCAAAAACGCGATCGACAAGATTCTGAATGAACTGCAGACTGCCGAGATAACGTGTCCCCATCGCCTGTGTCTGCAGGTCAATCACCGAATCCGCCAGGAATATCCCGGAACCGATCACTGCCAGTCTCGTTCCGCGAGGTGATTGCTCAATGACCTCGACAGGCGCGCCACTATCCCCGGTGCCCGCCTGCGTCATACCGGTCGGAAGTGGCTTGCCGGCAAACCAGGAACTGAAGGTTCCCCTCGTGAGGATGGCAAGTGCACGGGCCTTTCGCTCCTGTCCCTCCCCTGCATCAAAACCCGTCTCGGGCCATTTCTCGAAATCCGGCTGGATTCCACCCGTCGCGTCAAGCCAGCTCTGATCCGAACTGCTGACCAGCCTGGTCACCTCAAGTGATGCATTGTCGACCATCAGCGGGGAAGCCCAGTTCATCGTGAGCTGGTTGATGCCGGCAAAGATACCGGTTGTTGTATCAAGGTTCTCTTCCCTGACATCGATAAAATAGGGGTAGGCAAGCTGGCGAATCTCCTCGACCGTTTTCGAACCGAGCTGACGCCGGACAGGAATCGGGAAATAGCCGAGCTGCGTATCCATGACAAGCGTGTCACCGATGCTGATACCATGATGTAAAAGCCAGGACTCGATGCCGGATGGCTGCTTCTCCGCCGAGATGGCATCACTGCTGAGCCTGACTTGCCAGGGAGAGGCAGCGACGATCACCGTCCCGCCCTGCATCAGGAACTGGTCAATCGCAAACAGTTGCACCTCTCCAAGTGACTCCGGCGCAACCACGACCAGCAGGTCGGCATCCCGGGGCACGCGTCCGGAGGCAAGGTTCGTCTTCTCGACCATGACACTGTCGCGCAGGCGCTTTTCGAGCTGGTACCAGGTGGCATATCCCTTCTGCCGGAAGCCGGCAATCATGATCGGGTCGGGTGGCAGGACCAGTGCGATCTTGCGCAGCACACCCGGTGCAAAATTCCTGAGACCTGTACTGATCGCGCTCTGCAAGCCTCTCATGTCCAGGCTGTCCGGCAAGGGCACGGGCACGACGCGCTGGTCGTTTTCGATCAGCATGTAGAAGAAGAATTCTTCAGCCTTGTCGAGCGCTACCACCATGGGACGGAAACCATACTTGTCGCGAATCTCGCCGACCATGGAGCCGTCATCCTGTTGCGGGTCCTCGATGACAATCTCGAGCTTGCCGGCGGCATTCTCCCGGAGCGTCTCGAGCAGTGTCCCGAGATCCTGTTTCAGCGTCACGAGCTTTTCAGGCAGCACGCTGTCATCCGAGATAAAGGCGCGGAAGCGGATCTTGCCGGGAATGGAATCGAAAAGATTCTCGTGTGTACGCTGTGCGAAGAGCACCTTGCGGATTGCCGCCGTGAGATCATATTCCGGGTTGCGCAGGCGGACCTCGAGATCTGTCTCGCCGAGCGTCTTGACCTCGATCAGATCGGCGTAATTCAGTGTCTGGAACTGATCGCCATATTGCACAAGCAGATCGAAATAGGAGCTGACGAGCGAAGCCTGGTACCTGTCAGCGGTCTGGAAGGCCGTCGGCTCAATGCCATATTTCTCTGCTGCTTCCTGTTCAAGCTCCGGTGATTTGTGTGGATCAACAATCTCGACCCTGACCCGCCCTTCCCCGGCAATGCGGTATTCCTCGAGCAGGTCCTGCATCCTGGGCACCAGCGCATTGAGCATCGGGTGTGTCCGCTCCGTGAAATAGCCGCGCAGAAGCAGTGGCTGATCCAGACTCTCAAGGGTCGAACGCGTTGTCTCAGAGAGCGTGTAACGGCTATTCCCCGTAAGGTCCAGACGCGGCAGACTGATCCTGGAAGCGGCCAGATTCAGCAGCAGGAGAATGATAACCAGGATAAGTGTCAACATCCGCCTGCCAGCATGTACGGCAGATGGCTCGCCTGCCGGTCTGAGCGCATCAAGCGACAGCCGGTTCAGTGAAAGAAACAGCAGCGTAACAACGACAAAAAAGAGCAGATCGCCCGGATCAATGACACCTCGCAGCAGGGACTCGAGATGCATGCTGCTGCTGAAATAGCCGAGCCATTCTGCTGTCCTGTAACCGAAATACCCTGTGAAACTGTCACTGCCGAGAAGGTGCAGCAACCCGCAGAGAGTGACACTGCCTGTCAGGCTGACGATCGGGTTGTCCGTTTTCGAGGAAACGAACAGTCCGATGGATATGTACGCCGAAGCAAGCAGCAACAGACCTGCATAGCCGCTGGCAACCGGGCCCGGATCAAGATCGCCGGTGAATGCCACCATGACGGGAATCGGTATGGTCAGGAGCAGCGCGACAAGCATAATCCCCATGACAGCGATGTACTTGCCTGTTACAAGCCGCCAGGTCGAAACAGGTGATGTCAGTAGCAGTTCGATGGTTCCGCTGCGCCGTTCTTCCGACCAGCTTCGCATCGTCAGGCTGGCAGCGAGCAGGATCATGAGTAGCGCAAGCCATTCGAACATCGGGCGGACGTCTGCGATGTTGCGAGCGAAGAAGGATTCGATCCAGAAAAAGTGAAATACGACAGCAGCCACGAAGATGGCAAGCAGCAAGAGCGAACTCAGCGAGATAAAGAATGCGGCAATCTCGTGCCGGGCGATAGCAATTGATTCACGCATCGAGCGTCGCCCGGGGATCTTGCGCATCACGAAACAGTGACTCCAGTGAATCACGGATCGGCTGCAGCGTGAGCAGACCAATCTTCGCTTCAGCCAGTCGACTGCTGACTTTACGGGCTGTCACGGTGACATCTTCTCCGGTGCAGTCGAGCAGATAGCCACCCTCACCGTCCGACTCCAGGGGTGCGATCTTCTCCAGCACCGCCCTCGCGTCATCGCCGGCCGGATCAACAACAACGCGCAGACAGCTTGAGCGCTGCAGCTCATCCAGCGGCTGGTCAATGACAAGCTTGCCTCCACGCAGGATCAGAACACGATCGCAAACGGCCTCAACCTCCCGGAGAATATGGGTCGAGACCAGCACGCTGGCTTGCTGTGCTGCGTTCCTGATGAGCTGGCGCATCTGCGTGATCTGTGACGGGTCGAGCCCGTTCGTCGGCTCGTCGAGTATGAGAATTTTCGGATCCCCCAGCAGCGCCCTGGCGACACCCACGCGCTGGCGCTGCCCCCTGGAAAGCGACTTGATCGGGCTCGTCCCTTTCTCGGCGAGTTGCGTCTGACTGATGACATGCAGAGCCTGCTGTTCCTGAAGGGATGGTGGAATCCCCTTCAAGGCAGCCTGAAAGCAGAGGTATTCCATCACCCGCATTTCCGGGTAGAGCGGACAGTTCTCGGGCAGGTAACCA
>JASFFK010000018.1:0-15948 GCA_050124335.1 Chromatiales bacterium
TAGCGGCGGCCGTACCACTGCATCCACGAGCCAGGCGCGTCATAACCTGCGTGCCGAGCGTTTTAACCTCGAATCCGCAAAGCGTGAAGCCTCCCGTAACGTCAGGAATGCTTACCGGGGTGTCATCACGGGCATCAGCCAGGTCAATGCCCTGGCTGCTGCGAAGGTCTCTGCCCAGAGCGCGCTCAATGCAACGCAGGCCGGTTACGATGTGGGTACGCGGACACTTGTCGATGTGCTGATTGCCGAGCGCAATCTCTATGCTGCCCGACGCGGTTATGCCCAGGCACGGTACCAGTATGTTCTCAATGATCTTCTCCTGCGCCAGGCAGCAGGAACACTGGGAGAAGATGACATCAAGCGCATCAACAATCTCCTGAACTAGCGCCTGCTGCGCATGAACCAGATCCTGTTGATCGGACTTGGTGGCGCCCTCGGCGCCATCAGTCGTTACGGGCTCTCCTCACTGGTTTATGGCATCACCGGACGAGAATTTCCGTGGGGAACGCTTGTAGTAAACATCCTGGGCTCGCTTTTCATGGGTCTCCTCAGTGTATGGCTCATCGAACGTATAGCCAGCTCCGAACTGCGCGCGTTACTCATTGTCGGCTTTCTCGGTGCGCTGACGACCTTCTCGACGTTCTCCATTGAGACACTCGCACTCCTTGAAGAGGGGGCAATCGCACGGGCTTTCGCAAACGTGCTGGCGTCTGTGATAGTCTGTGTCGCTGCCGCCTGGGCGGGTGTCATCATCGCCAGGTCAATCTGATTTAGTCCACAACGACAGAACAGGATGTAATTATCATGCTGGATCCGAAACGCCTGCGTAATGATCTTGATGCCGTTATTGCCGGAGTCGCACGGCGTGGTTTCGCTTTTGACCGTGACAGGTTCGAATCCCTCGAGGCACAGCGCAAGGAGCTTCAGGTCACGACCCAAAACCTCCAGAACGAACGCAACAGCAAGTCGAAGGGCATCGGAAAGGCCAAAGCGGCAGGAGAGGACATCCAGCCACTGCTGGATGCCGTTGCCAGCCTTGGTGACGAACTCAGGGATGCACAGGAAAAGCTTGCGGAAGTGCAGCAGGAACTCCAGCAAATGCTGCTGGAAATACCGAACATTCCCGATGTGTCTGTTCCCGATGGCAAGGTGGAGGAAGACAATCGCGAGGAACGGCGCTGGGGTACCCTTCGTGGCTTCGATTTCGAGCCGAAGGACCATGTTGATCTCGGAACCGCAAGAGGGCTCTTTGACAGCGAGACGGCTGCCAAGATCACTGGCTCACGCTTCACCCTTCTCAGCGGACCACTGGCGCGATTGCATAGGGCCCTGACGCAATTCATGCTCGATATCCATGTCAGCGAGCATGGCTACACAGAAACCTATGTGCCCTACCTGGTCAACGGCGACAGTCTCTATGGGACGGGACAATTACCCAAATTCGAGGAAGACCTCTTCAAGCTTCAGGGCGAGTTTCCCTATTACCTGATCCCGACGGCCGAGGTTCCGGTGACGAATATCCTGCGTGACGAGATCGTGGACGATGACAGGATGCCATGTCGCTATGTCGCACATACTCCTTGTTTCCGCAGCGAGGCGGGCTCCTACGGCAAGGACACTCGCGGCATGATCCGCCAGCACCAGTTCGAGAAGGTCGAGATGGTCATGGCGGTCAGGCCAGAAGAGTCTTTCGATGCCCTCGAGGAACTCACCGGACACGCCGAAAAGATACTGCAGAAACTGGATTTACCCTATCGCGTCGTCACCCTCTGCACGGGCGATCTCGGTTTCTCGTCAGCAAAGACCTACGATATCGAAGTCTGGCTGCCCGGTCAGGCAAGGTATCGCGAGATCTCTTCCTGTTCAAATTTTCTCGATTTCCAGGCACGTCGCATGCAGGCCCGCTGGCGGAATCCGGAAACCGGCAAGCCCGAGTTACTGCACACACTGAACGGGTCGGGGCTTGCTGTCGGTAGAGCTCTGGTTGCGGTCATGGAGAATTACCAGGATGCTGATGGCAACATCCGGGTCCCGGAGGCATTGTTGCCCTATATGGGCGGGGTAGAGAAGTTCTAAAGGCTGTCAGCCCCTGACCGAGAAGATCAGGAAGACCACGAAAGCTGCGACCGCCAGTAACACCAGGGCAACTGATTGCCACTCCTTGCCGGTTCCCTTTGGTCCGTTGCGCATCTGTTCGCGTGCTGCAGGATAGAGTCGCCAGATCATCATGACGAGGATGATCGCAACGCCAATTTTCAGAGCCAGTTCCATTATCACTTCCTCAAATGAAAAACCCCCGGCCTTCGCCGGGGGTCTGCTTCACCTCAAGCCTTGATCAATCTTCGCTCATGATGCCGAGCAGGTTGAGCAGGCTGATGAAAATGTTGAAGATGCTGAGATAGATGCCGTAGGTGGCCATGATGTAGTTGGTCTCCTCACCGCGGGCGATACGGCTTGTATCCCAGAGGATGAAACCGCTCATCACCAGTATCATCGCAGCGGAAATCGCCATCGAGAGGGCGGGCATGGCGAGAAAGAGGTTCGCAATGATCGCGACCGCCAGGGCGATCATGCCTGCGAACAGAAAACCACCCATGAAATTGAAGTTTTTCCTGGTCGTCAGCGCATAGCCTGACAGGCCAAGGAAGATGATGCCTGTTCCGGCAAGCGCCGTGCCGACGATCTGCGGACCCTTGGGCAGGGCGAGATACATCTGCAGGATCGCGCCAAGGCCAAAACCCAGCAGGCCGGTGATCAGAAAAATTACCCCGATCCCGGAGGCGGAGTTGGCGGTCCGCGGCAGGACAAACATGCCAAGCACCATGGCACCGATGACGGAGCCGAGGTAGAACATTGGCGACACCTGCAAGAAGATCGAGACCGCAGCCATGACTGCGCTGAAGAACAGGGTGGCCGAGAGCAGCAGGTACGTATTCTTCAGAACCTTGTTGGAGGAAAGAATCTGCTCCTGGGAACGAGGTGCAGAAATTGACTGATTCATCACAGGAATCTCCTATTTGCAAAATGTGCTATCAACACTGACTAAGAATACCGAAACAACTCGAAAGTTCAACAGTTTTGGCCTTGATCAAGCATGCAGTATGTAGGGGAAAAATGGAGGCATATCGCGGGCATTCAAGGGAGGCAGAAATGAAGGCGCGTGTCCTCCGGAGTTCCTGACCTGCTTCATACTCCGTAAACCGGCGGCGCGTCACGCCTGCAGCCATGCCAGCCCTTCGGCCCCAGTCTGTCCCGACACCGGCTGATCAACCTGTTGGAGATTCTATCGCATCTAAAAACTGCTATAGTTGCAAACTGGTTGTTAGTAAGCAGACCTGTATGTACGAGTCCTATTTCGGGTTGAAGGAAAAACCCTTCAGCATTGCTCCTGATCCAAGATACATGTATCTCAGCGAGTCCCATGAGGAGGCGCTGGCACACCTGCTTTTCGGCCTCCAGCAGGGCGGGGGATTCGTACAGCTGACGGGGGAGGTCGGGACCGGAAAGACAACCCTCATCCGGGCCCTTCTGGAACAGATGCCCGAGAGTGTCGATCTCGCGCTTGTTTTCAATCCGAAGTTGTCGCCGCTGGAATTTGTCGCCGCGATCTGTGATGAACTGCAAGTTCCCTACGAGCAGGATACCGCAACGCTCAAGACGCTGACCGATGCGCTGTATGACAAGCTGCTCGAGAATTACAACCAGGGCAGACGCACCGTTCTGATTATCGATGAGGCGCAGGCCCTTTCGGTCGACGTGCTCGAGCAGGTCCGTCTCCTGACAAATCTCGAGACAACACGTGAAAAGCTTCTGCAAATCATCCTCATCGGGCAACCCGAATTGCGCTCGACTCTTGCAAGGGAGGACATGCGACAGCTTGCCCAGCGTGTCACAGATGTCTACCATCTTGAATCCCTGAACCAGCTGGAGGTTCGAAACTATCTCATTCATCGCCTGACCATTGCCGGTGCCAGGAAGCTGCTCTTCAAGGATTCCGCGGTCAAGGCGATCTACAGATATTCCGGTGGTATTCCTCGCATCATCAATGAAATTGCAGACAAGGCACTGCTTGCAGCCTATGCGAAGGAACGCACAGAAGCCGACAAATCCATGGTCGACCAGGCTGCCGAACAGGTTCTCTCCAGCCGGCAGCCACAGGGTAAGGGAGGCTGGTTATGGGGCATGGCAGCTGCTGTTGTCCTCCTGGCGGGACTGGCAATTGCCTTACTGCTTCATCCGCCACTCAAGTCGGTCTTTCAGTCGATGATTCATGACTACCCCACCGAAGAGGTTGCGGTAGCGTCGGCTGAAAAATCGCCACAGGAGCCGATCGAGCCCGTTGCCCCGATGATTGTCAGCAATGGTGTGACGCTCCCTTATACGGAAGAGGCTGTGCGCCAGATAATCAATACGCCTCAACCCATTCCCGAGATTGTCGAGCCGGCTCCTGAACCCCCCTCGCCGGATGACCTCGAGGCATGGCTGTTGTCCAGCCCGGAGGCCACGGGCCGGAATGCGGCATTTTCCGAGATCTACTCTGCCTGGCAAATCGACTATCCCGAAAGCTCACTGACAGAGCCCTGTGATTTCGGGCGCGATTACGGACTGCAATGCCTGAAGCTCCAGGGTAACTGGAGCAGACTGATGGATATCAATCGCCCGACAGTCCTGCAGATACGCCTCTCCGACCGACAGGAATATCATGTGGCGCTGCTTGGCGTCGACGGGCAGGATGTGACTCTCAGTCACAACGGCGAGCCACGTGTCTTCGAACGCAATCAGCTGGACGCTTTCTGGTTCGGTGATTTTGAAGTTCTGTGGCAGATACCACCGAGCGGCTATGTCAGCGCAATCTTTCCCGGAGAGCGGGGGCAGGGCGTTGAATGGTTACGCGACCGTTTGCAGGAGATCACCGGTGATGACATCGAGCCTGAAAGGAGTTACGACTTTTTTGATGAGCGCCTTGCCGACGTGGTGAGGAATTTCCAGACGATCAACCGTCTTGAGGCCGATGCTGTTGTCGGTGTCCAGACGATCATCAGGCTCAATTCTGCCTCACCCTCGGACAACGGGCCGCGCCTGCGAGCCAAGAGCTGATGTCACTGATACTCGACGCACTGAAGAAATCGGAAAAAAGCCGTCACGATGACGTCAGCAGTGTTCTGCCACTCATTGTCAAGCCTCGCCGGGCAAGCGGCAACAAGCAGAAAAAATCTCCTCTCCTGCCACTCACGATTATTATTGTTGCCCTTGCAGCGCTGTTTATCGTCTATCTGCTGAGTAGTGACAGCCCCCGGGCTCCGCAGCAGACAATCAGGGCCGTCCCTCAGGAGTCTGGTCCCCCGGTCCGGGAAAAGCGGCCAGTCCCCGTGTTGAATGAGTCTTTGCCGGACGCCGCGATATCACAGCAGGTCTTGCCGGATGACTCCGCTTCCGGCGTCGAAACCACGCCGCTTCCCGTGGAATCGCCACAGGCGCCTGTCGAAGAGGAGCCCGTGGATCTTGCTGCCAGACAGCAGATTTTGCAGCAGACAGGCATTCTCTCCACGAGGGACAATACCTCTGTTCCTCCGCGACTCTCGAAGATACCGGGGGGACTCAGAAAAGAGGTTGCACCCCTGCGGCTTGATTTTCATGTCTACTCCTCTGACAGGCCAAGGCGGATCGTCTTCATCAATGGCCAGGAATACAGGGAAGGGATGAGCATCAGGAATAATCTCAAGCTCGTGCGGATTGTTCCCGAAGGTGCCGTCATGGAGTGGAAGGGGCGTCAATTCCTGTTGACAGTCAGGGACTGAACATGGTGTCTGATGAGTCGTTGCGCCGCTTCAGTGGCATCGGGTCTCTTTATGGCCCGGAGGCTCTTTCAAGGTTGATGGGTGCGCACGTCTGTGTCATCGGTGTCGGCGGCGTCGGTTCCTGGGTGGCAGAGGCACTTGCGCGCAGTGCCGTTGGTACCCTCACGCTCATTGACATGGATCATGTCGCTGTCTCTAACACAAATCGACAACTGGTTGCCCTGAACTCCACGCATGGCATAGCCAAAGTGCGTGTGCTTGCAGAGCGTATCCGCGACATCAATCCCGATGCCAGAGTCCATACAATCGAGGAGTTCGTGACGCAGCAACACCACGCAGAATTCCTGGACAGAGGATATGACATGGTTGTTGATTGTATCGATACATTCCGTGACAAGGCTGCGATCATCGCCTGGTGCAGGAGACAGCGTGTCCCTGTTGTAACGGTTGGCGGCACCGGTGGAAAGAAAGATCCAACCAGGTTTCGGTTACTCGATCTGAGCCGGACCGAGAAGGACCCGCTCCTGTCTCGAGTGAGAAAAGAGTTGCGACAGCGTTATGACTTCCCCCGTAATCCGAAACGACGATTCTCTGTACCTGCTGTCTTCTCTCTTGAACAGACACGCCAGCCGGCTGCTGCCCCCGAGTGTGATCTGACCGGGGCAGCGAAGGCGACGCATCTTCATTGCGGTGGACTGGGTTCGGTCATGCATGTGACCGCTTCCGCCGGTTTGATTGCAGTGAGCAGGGTTCTGGAAAAGCTACAGGCAGGAGCGGAAGAGCTCTAGGTTATTCTGTTCAGTGCGCCTTTCTGATTTCGTCGAGCGGATCGGATTCGTCTTCCCCGGGCGCGACCTTGCCATTCAGCGGGCTGAAAACACCATTGCAGCGATCTGCTTCGACGCCGCTCATTGTCAGCAGTGCCCAGACTGCTGCAATAGCCCAGAGTGCAAATCCGAGTGCCAGTGTATAGAGATCGATGCCCTCGGCAGCCGTCGGTCCGCCGAAAAACGAGTATACCACCGCCACGATACCCGCGAGCCAGAACACACTGATCGGGGCAGCGCAGTTTGTTCCACAACCGTAACGGCATACCGACATCGGTGGACAGAGTATCGATGTGATGATCTTCTTCATGCGGGCGAATGCTTCCTCTGGCAGATAGCGTCCTGTCTTTGCTTATTATTATTCGCGATATTCGTCAGGACTAAACGCAATATCACACAATTGGCACAGAGTGACAATACCCGAATGCCAGTCGATTCATGAGCCCTGGCGATTTTTCCAGCGCTTCCAGACTGTATAGCGCCACAGATAATCGATCGCAAAATAGGAGAGGGTCGCGAGAACAATACCAACGGAGAGGCTCCCCAGTACCAGCGGTAACCAGATGTCACCGATGCTCTGCGTGAACCACTCGATGGTCACGTGTGCCGGAGGGGTGATGCCCGGTCTGCCCAGCAGCCAGTTGCCAAACAGGTAGGTGCCGAGGAATATCGGTGGAATCGTGAAGGGGTTCGTCATCCAGACCAGCACGAGGCCGATAGGGATGTTGGCACGCCAGAGAATGGCACTCGCAACAACACCGATCATCTGCATAGGTAGTGGCACCAGCGCCCAGAAGACACCCAGCGCAGTACCTCTCGCAACTGAGCGCCGGTTCAGATGCCATATATTCGGAGAGTGGAGATGTTCACCAAAGAACTGCAGGAGCCTGTGACTACGGACTGTATCAGCATTCGGACAGTAGCGTTTGATGAACTCTTTTGGCACTATGGGAGCGTGGTCATTGAGGTAGCGTAAGGTTATCTCATCAACCCGATCTGAGAAAGGGATAAATGGATGATTCCCTTTGAAGAAATTCGAACCTGAACAAGGATGTCCCATGCCCCGATACGCGCTGGCTTTTCTTGCCGGTATCCTCCTGCTGGCTCTCTTCCCGCGGCTCCCGCCACTCGCGTTGTGCTGGATACTGCTGTTTCCGCTGCTTCTGTGTCTATACAGGCGCTGGTATGCAGCCGGTCTCCTGATGGCCGGGTTCGCCTATGCATGGATCGATGCTGCATCCTATATCGACCGGCTGTTGCCTTCTGACCTTGAACGGCGGGAACTGCTCGTCGATGGTTGCGTCACCGGATTGCCTGTTCATACCGCAGAGGTTTCTCGATTCCGTTTCGACGTCACAGACGCGCAACTGGAAACGGGAGAATCTCTTTCGCTGCATGGACGGGTGCGTCTCTCCTGGTACGATGCCGGGCGCGAACTCGTACCGGGTGAGTGTGGACGTCTTCTCGTCAGGCTGTTTCAGCCCCGTGGAATGAGCAACCCGGGCGGCATGGATTACGAGCGCTGGCTGTTTCAACAAAACCTGGTCGCGAGGGGGTATGTCAGGGAATCCGCTTCCAACAGGCTCGTTGCATCCATGTCGCCCGGTGTCGATCGTTTTCGCTACCTTCTGCGCAGGGAATTGCAGGCAATCGAGGGCAGCGGCAACACAGGCGCGCGCGCTGTCTACCTGGCGCTCCTGACCGGCGACAGAAGCCTGCTGGACAAACAGCATTGGCGTATATTCAGGAATACCGGAACATCGCATCTCATGGCGATTTCAGGGCTGCATATCGGACTTGTCGCCATGCTGGTCTGCTGGGTCTCTGAACGACTATGGCGCTATGCAGGCTCCTGCCCGTTGCATCTGCCGTCGCCTCTTTTTGGCGCTTGCTGCGCGCTTGTTGCAGCCCTGGTCTATGCGGCACTGGCAGGTTTTGCGATACCGACCCAGAGAGCGCTCCTGATGACGGCGGTCGTGGTTACAGGCATTCTCATGAGGCGCAATGGTGATGGCTTGCATGCCCTGGGAACTGCCTTGCTGGCCATTCTCGTGCTCGAACCGCGCGCAGTGCATGCTGCCGGCTTCTGGCTCTCCTTCACGGCTGTTTTGACCATTCTCCTGCTGTCCCGGCGCTATCCTGAATGGCGCTCCTGGCAGCTCGTGCTGGCCATCCAGTTTGCGCTCTCACTGGTATTGTTGCCGATACTTGCTGTCTGGGGTTTTCCTGCCTCACCGCTGGCGCCGTTCATCAACCTGGTCGCTGTTCCCTGGTTTTCTTTCGTGATTATCCCTGCCGTGCTTCTCGCTTCACTTGGCATGATCTCCGGTTTCCCGGGAAGCGAACTGTTTGTGCAACTGACCCTTCAGTTGCTTGATTTCACCCTGGAGAGTTTGTCTGCTGTTGCAAACGTCATGCCCCTTATCATACCGGCATCTCCGCCCATTCCCGTTCTCCTGATCGCGTTCGGTGGGGCGCTGCTCCTTTCACTCGGAAGGGGATGGGCAATGCGCATGGCCGGCTTGCCACTGGTTGCAACACTCTGGTGGCCTGCATCGGCCGAACCCTTCAGGATGACTGTTCTCGATGTGGGGCAAGGACTGGCGGTCGTCATTGAGAGTCATCAACACACGCTTGTGTATGATCTGGGCCCGCTTTACCCGGGCGGGTTCAACACGGCCGACGC
Source organism: Chromatiales bacterium (assembly GCA_050124335.1). GTDB lineage: Bacteria > Pseudomonadota > Gammaproteobacteria > Chromatiales > Chromatiaceae > Sva-25. The sequence goes on from JASFFK010000018.1 coordinate 9,312, forward strand.
TGTTGTGCGTCCTTTCCTTGCAACGCGAGGCATCGATGCGCTCGATATGCTTGTCATCAGTCACGACGACAGTGATCACAGCGGAGGCTACCGCAGTTTTCTCGAGGAATTACCCGCTGCCGTGCGTCTCAGCGGCCAACCGGCCGCTTTCCCCGGCAGCTTCAGCTCCTGCCACGACTATCCGGCATGGAGCTGGCAAGAGACACGCTTCAGTTTCCTGCAAGCAGGTTACGATGGGAGTGGAGACAACAATTACTCCTGCGTGCTGCTGGTTGAACATCCCGGTGTCAGGATTCTGCTGACCGGTGATATCACCCGCGAAGCAGAGCAGGCACTGATAAGACGTCATCCCCGGATTGGTAACATCGATCTGTTGACCATGCCGCATCATGGCAGCCGCAGTTCCTCGAGCCCGGGTTTCGTGCAATTCATCAAAGCCCGGCACGTGATAGCGAGTGCGGCATGGAAAAGCCATTTCGGACATCCCGCGCCGCAGGTCGTTGAGCGCTGGCGACAAGCCGGAACAGGTGTCATCGAGACAGCACGTAGCGGGGCTGTAACGCTTGTCCTGGCCGCGGGCGGAGGGTACCATCTTGCCGGGCATCGCGATGCAGAACGCCGTTTCTGGCAGCGGTGAAAGCAGGTACACTAGTGCCTGGAAATAAAGACCATAAGTTCAGGGGAGATCTGTGCTAGAACTTGTCAAAGCCGGCGGCTGGCTGATGCTGCCAATCCTGATCTGTTCCGTGCTGGCATTGGCTATCATTATCCAGCGTTTCTATACGCTACGGCGTTCCAGAGTCATTCCCGATGGCGCGCTCCAGGCTGTATACCGGCAATACAAGGCAGGTAACCTTACTTCCGAGTACATCAATTCGCTGCGCGAAAAATCGCCGCTTGAACAGGTTCTTGCCGCAGCTCTCATCAATCGCAACCAGCCGCGTGCGGTGATGAAAGAGGCCATCGAGGAGGAGGGCAGGCAGATTGTACACGGGCTTGAATACTTCCTCGGCGCGCTCGCGACGATTGCTGCGATCTCCCCATTGCTGGGCTTGCTGGGTACAGTAGTCGGCATGATCGATGTTTTTGCCGCCATCGTGACTGCCGGCGTCGGAAACCCGGGCGTGCTGGCCGGAGGTATCTCCAAGGCCCTGATCACAACGGCCGCTGGTCTCTCCGTTGCCATTCCTGTGCTGATCTTCCATGAGATTCTCTCTTCCCGTGTCGATCAGTTGATACTGGATATGGAAGACAAGGCGGTACAGATGGTCGATGTACTGCACCAGGGTAATATCCAGTGATTCTGCGAAAGCGACATCGTCAGAAACCCATCGTCAATCTGACGCCGCTCATTGATGTGGTCTTCCTGCTGCTGATCTTTTTCATGGTTTCCACGACATTCGATACGCAATCCCGCATCAAGATCACGCTGCCGGAAGTCGAGACCGATATTCCCGAGGATGAATTCCAGGATCGGATACTGGTCCAGATTGCAGCGGACGGCAGCATGTCGCTGAACAACAGCATGGAACTGGTCAGCTCCACGCCGACGGTACTGAAGCGCGCGATGGCCGAGATCGCCGAGGGACGGACCGATATTCCGGTCATCGTCAAGGTCGATCGTAATGCACCATTCCAGGCGGCCATGACCGTGATGGATGTTTCCGGACAGCTTGGGCTGACCGAGATCACGTTTCCCGGGCGCAAGACAGTCAAGGAAGAGTAATCTTTCCGGATGAATAGCCCGGGATATTTCTGGAAGCGATGGCATCCGGTCGCACTTCTTCTCTTCCCGCTGTCCATCCTCATGCGGGTAGTGGTTTTTTTTCGCCGGTTTGCCTACAGGTTGCGGCTGCTTCCCGTCTATCACAGTCCGGTCCCAGTTATCGTCATCGGCAACCTCACAGTCGGCGGTACAGGCAAGACACCGCTGGTGATCTGGTTGTGCAATCATCTCCATAGCCTGGGCTATAGTCCCGGGGTCGTGATTCGGGGCTATGGCGGCAAGGCGACCAGGTGGCCACAGCAGGTGCGCGCAGACAGCGATCCGCAAGTGGTCGGGGACGAGGCTGTCGTCATTGCCGAACAGACAGGCTGCCCGGTCTGTGCAAGTCCGAACAGGGCCGATGCAGCGCGTGCATTGCTGGAACACGCCGCCTGCGATGTGATCATCTCGGACGACGGTCTCCAGCATTATGCTCTCGGTCGTGATATCGAGATTGTCGTGATTGACGGAAAACGCAGATTTGGCAACGGGATGCTGCTCCCGGCAGGCCCGCTCAGGGAGGGCGTCAAAAGGCTCAGGCACGTGGATTTCGTTATCGTCAATGGCCATTGCAGAGAGAATGAGCATTGCATGCGCCTCGAGTCAGGCCAACTCGTCAACCTGGCGAGCGGGGAGACTGCTCCTCTCGAGGATTTCAGCGGACAGCGCGTGCACCTGGTTTCCGGTCTGGGTAATCCGCAGCGCTTTATCGATATGCTCCATGAAGCCGGTCTCGAGACCGAGTTGCATCTTTTTGCCGATCATCATGAATACAGCCGGGAAGACCTTGCTTTTGATGATGACATGCCGGTTATCATGACTGCCAAGGATGCGGTGAAGATCCGTCCTTTTGCTGACCGGCGATGCTGGTACCTGGCGCTTGGGGTCCGACCTCCCGCCGATGTGATCAACCAGGTGGTAACTGCTCTGAAAATGAAAGAGAACAATGGATAGAAAATTGCTTGATATCATCGTTTGTCCCGTCTGCAAGGGGCCATTGCGTTACGTCAAGCCTGCTACCGAGCTGGTCTGCCCGGTTGACCGGCTGGCCTTCCCCGTCGTGGACGGCATCCCGGTCATGCTGACCTCGGAAGCACGGGAACTTCCCGCAGACGAGGAAATTCCGGAATGAGTCAATTTCACGTCGTCATACCAGCGAGGTATGCCTCGACCCGCCTGCCCGGCAAACCCTTGCTCGATATCCATGGCAAGGCGATGATCCTGCATGTTGTCGACAGGGCGCTGGAGTGTGGCGCAGAGACCATTACGGTAGCGACTGATGACGAACGCATTCGGGATGTCGCCCTGGCCTCGGAAGTCGAGGTCGTCATGACATCTGAAAGTCATCACAGCGGAACCGATCGCCTGGCGGAGGTGGTCTCTCTCATGCAGTGGAGTGATGATGATGTCGTGGTCAACCTCCAGGGAGATGAACCGCTGATGCCTCCGGCCGTTCTTCGGCAAGTCGCTGTCAACCTGGACAGGCATGCTGTTGCGAGCATCGCTACTCTCTGCACACCGATCGAAAGCTACGAAGAGATGCTCAATCCGAATGCCGTGAAAGTTGTCATGGACGAAGCCGGCTATGCACTCTATTTCAGTCGTGCTCCCATCCCCTGGTATCGTGACGGATTCGGCGGGGAAGAGCAGTGGATGCCCACAATAACCGGCTGCTTCCGGCATCTGGGCCTGTATGCCTACAGGGCGGGGTTCCTCAGGCGCTACAGTGCATGGGAACCGGCACCACTGGAACAGTGCGAATCTCTCGAGCAATTGCGTGCGCTCTGGAGAGGGGAAAAAATCCACGTTGATGTCGCTGCAGAGATTCCGCCGCCGGGCATCGATACCAGGCAGGACCTCGAGCAGGTGACACGGCTCCTCGGAGGCTGAGGTGGCAAGCGAGATCGAGCGAAAGTTTCTCGTCGTCAATGATTCATGGCGTACTGCCGGAACACAATCGATCCGTATGCGCCAGGGTTATCTTTCCGAGGGCTACGAACGTTCTGTACGTGTCCGCACGGAAAACGACAGGGCCTTTATCAATATCAAGAGCTCGGATGACGGTATTCATCGACTCGAATACGAGTATGAGATTCCGCTGCATGATGCCGAGGAGATTCTCGAACGCATTGCACTCAGGCCATTGATCGAGAAGACGCGCTACATCGTCGAACATGAAGGCTTCGAATGGGAGGTTGATGTCTTTGAGGGAGACAATGCAGGCCTTGTCGTGGCAGAGGTCGAGCTTCCGTCGATAGATGTTCGTCCGGCATTGCCCGACTGGACAGGGAGGGAAGTCTCTGACGACCTGCGTTACTACAATGTTTCATTGCAGAAAAATCCCTATTGCACGTGGTAAGAAGCGCCTTTCTGCTTTTGTTGCTTGCCGTGCAGCTGGCCGGGTGCGCCAGGCATGAGCCGGAAGGTATCCGGTTTGGCGTGCAGCAACTGCCGTTCAATTTCGATCCCCGACAGGCAACCGACGCGGCCTCTGAGCGTGTCAACCACCTGCTTTACCAGGGGCTCGTGCGCTTCGACGAGCAGCGTCTGCCGCAGCCCTCGCTGGCGACATGGGAGAGGCCGGATCCCCTGAGGTACAGGTTCACGCTCACGGGCGATGATCATTTCGATGATGGATCTCCTGTCACCATCCGTGATGTCGTCGCGACCTATGAAAGTATCCTCGACCCGGCCGGGAACTCTCCTCACAGGTCGACACTCTCCCTGATCAGAGAGATACGTGCGATCAACGATAGCACCCTTGATTTCCTGCTTGACCGTTCAGACCCCTATTTTCCCTCCTATCTCTCTGCAGGCATCCTGCCGGCGCGGCTCATCGAGGCCTCCCATGATTTCAGCAGCAAGCCCGTCGGCAGCGGGCCATTCCGACTGCTGGCCCGCGAGGCCGGACGGGTTCAGCTCGAACGAAAGTCTGACGGGCTGCTCCTGAGTCTCCTGCTCGTGAAGGAACCCAGCGTGCGTGTCCTGAAACTGTTGCGCAGTGAAATAGATCTGTTGCAGAACGATCTTCCGCCGTCACTGGTCGACTATCTGGCGAAACAGCCCGGTGTGCGTGTGCGTACAGTAGACGGGAGCAATTACACCTATATCGGCTTCAATCTTGATGATCCTGTCACGAGTGATCCGCGAATCAGGGAAGCCGTTGCGCATGCCATCGATCGCGATGCCATCATCAGGCATGTTTTCATGGGGCGTGCACGAAAAGCTGCTGGCCTTTTTCCTCCGGAGCATCTGCTGGGAATTGACGCCCGCGACACTGTCTCCTTCGATCCTGAGAAGTCGCTCGCCTTGCTGCGTGAGGCCGGATATGGACCCGCTCGCCCCCTGGAACTCACATGGAAGACATCGAGTGACCCGTTTCGACTGCGACTGGCGACTGTCATGCAGCAGCAACTTGCCAATGTTGGCATCCGGGTACGTATCAAAAGCTATGATTTCGGCACGTTTTTCGGTGATATCAAGACAGGCAACTTTCAGCTCTACAGCCTTACCTGGGTCGGCCTGAAGACGCCCGATACTTTTCGGTATATCTTTCACAGCGATTCGATTCCGCCGGGCGGTGCCAACCGCGGCCGTTATCGCTCACTGAAGGCAGACCGGTTGATCGAATCGGCCGAGAACGAGGCTGATATCGATGCGCAGCTCATCCTGTATCGCCAGTTGCAAGAGCAACTGCTGCACGATCTTCCCTATGTCCCGCTGTGGTACGAGGACCAGCTGGCAGCCTACCGGCCGGATACCATCGATGGCTATGTTCCCAGGCGTGATGGAAGCTATGATGGCCTCATCGGCCTGCAGCAACACAGAGAATGACGAACGAAATGCACATCAGGGTCAGCCTCGCAAGCCAGGAGCTGGTGTTGCAGGATGAGAGCGGGCAACGCCTTATCTATCCTGTCTCGACGGCGCTGAAAGGGGCAGGGGAGCGCATCAACAGTGAATGCACGCCCAGGGGATGGCATCGCGTGCGTTGCATCATCGGACAAGGTTGCCCGGCAAATGCAGTCTTCACCGGCCGCCGCTTCACGGGCGAAATCTATTCCGATGAACTTTCGCGAGTCCAGCCTGGCAGGGACTGGATTCTCAGCAGGATACTCTGGCTCTCCGGGAGTGAATCCGGTTTCAACAGGGGAGGGGATTGCGACACCCTGCGCCGGTACATCTACATTCACGGCATGCCTGACTCGGAGCCAGTCGGGGTGCCCCGTTCACACGGCTGCATTCGCATGCGGAATGAGGATGTGATCGATCTTGCCAGCCGGGTTAGCGCCGGTACACCAGTCCTGATCGAGGAGTGACATGCTCACGCGCCTCATGACATCTCTCATTACCCTGATCGGGGTCGTCTCGCTGGTTTTCTTCCTGATTCACCTGATACCGGGCGATCCCGTCGAATACATTCTCGGTGATTCGGCACGCCCTGCGGACCGGGAGGCATTGCGATCCGAACTCGGGCTCGACAGGCCGCTGACCGTGCAGTATGCCGATTATCTGTCGGGACTGGTTCGACTCGATCTCGGCCATTCGCTGCACAGCAAGCAGCCCGTGAGCGAATTGTTGCTTGAAAGATTGCCAGCCACTCTCAAACTGTCACTGGCTGCTTTTCTCCTGGCTATCCTGATCGCTTTTCCGCTGGGCGTGCTTGCCGCGACCCGCAGCGGTACCTCGTGGGATTCGGGGGCGATGGTGCTCTCGCTGCTTGGCGTCTCCATACCGAATTTCTGGCTTGGTCCGATGCTCATCCTGCTGTTCTCACTCTGGCTGGGACTGACGCCTGTCAGTGGAATGGAACAGCCGGGATCACTGATTTTACCTGCCGTGACTCTTGGTGTTTCGCTTGCCGCGATCCTC
>JASFFK010000019.1:0-15777 GCA_050124335.1 Chromatiales bacterium
CTTGCCTGGTGGTTGTCACTGGTGCCCGCCGGTAAAGGGTACGAAGATCACCGGGATCAGCTGACGTGTTGTTACCCTGCCGTCGGGATCCTTCTCGACGAGTGTCAGGTACTGGGTCTGGAAGCGTGTTCCGACCGGGATCACCATGCGTCCTCCGGGTTTCAGCTGTCGGACGAGTGGCGGGGGAATGTGGCTGATCGCTGCTGTCACGATGATACTGTCGAATGGCGCCTCATCCGGCCAGCCGTTGTAACCATCCGCGGCACGGATCGAGATGTTTTCGTAGCCGAGGCGTTGCAAGCGCTGGCGCGATTCGCTGGCCAGTTCTGCGATGATCTCCATGCTGTAGACCCGTGAAACGAGACGCGAGAGGACCGCAGCCTGGTATCCGGATCCTGTGCCGATCTCGAGCACCCTTTGGCCGGGCTGCGGCTGAAGCAGGTCCGTCATCAGGGCAACAATGTAAGGCTGCGAAATCGTTTGACCACGTCCTATCGGCAAGGGACGGTTTTCGTAGGCCTTGCTGCGCTGGCTTTCCGGCACGAACTCGTGGCGCGGCACAGTCGCCATGGCCTCCATGACGCGCCGGTCAAAGCTCCCCCTGTTGATGAGTTCAGCTGTATCCCGCACGTCCTTCTCGATCCCGGCGATCATACCGGCGCGCTCGTCAGACCATGGATCAGAAACATCGACACCTTGCGCAAAGCCGGTGGCCACGGGTGCACAACAGAAGATCAGAATAAGGAAAAGCGTTGATTTTTTCATTACATGATGTCCTCTGTTATTTGTACCTTGCGCCCTGCCAGGGTTTCAACGGGAAACAGTATGGACAGGCACACAGATGCTCTCCCGAGAGTCACGGTCGCAGCCATCTCACCGGTAAGAGTACTCCTCGACGCAGATGTCGGTACCCTGTTGACAGTAACATGCAGCAAGCGGTGCACTGCTGGCGTCCCTGGAAAAAATCCTGTACTCGAGGTCGCTGCCTGCTTGCGGTATTGACAGGTCCCCGGGACGGACCATGAATTGTCCGCCACTTTCGACCGTGATCCGGTAGACACCCTGCTCGAACCAATCGACAGGGACAATCGCGGCAACACGTCCTCCATCACTTCTGAGTATCTCGCCTGCCATCGACGGATAGAGATCAATACAGGGATTTCCTGCATCTGCCTGCGGTGCAGCAAGCAACAACAGGATGCCAGATAACAGTGCCCTGTTGACGGACCCGGACGAGCAATGGGTAACGGGCAGATTCATTGCATATCTCACTTGAAACAAGAGCGTAATTCATTATGACCTGTACCCGCCCCTGTTTCGGGGCAACCTGGCCTGCTCATCTCGCTAGCCAGCGTATCAGCGGAATCACCAGTAACATGAGAATCAGGATCAGGCCGACAGTAATACCAAGATGGATCATGACCCTGTTCATGACTGACGGATCATCCCTGATATCACGGGTCAATTCGTAGAACGCCTCGACATCGACCGGGTTGGCAACCACATGCTCCGGATCCTCGAGCAACGCCCTCGCTTCATCTTCCTGGTTGTCGATATAGATCCAGAGACTTTGCCCCCGCGTAAGGAGAGGTGTCAGCATGCGTCCGGTGTCATCACTCTGGATCATTGCAGGGATACCATTGGCTTCCAGCAGGTCCCTGAGTGCAATGAGCTCACCGTGACGCATGCTTCGAGTGAGAAGTTTCACTTGCCGAGGCCCGACGGGAATGGTTGATGCACTGACTCACCTATCGCGGGACTGCTGCCCAGCGTTCCATGAGATAGCATAGACAGTCCTGTTCGATCACGCGAAGATCGCTCGTCAGCATCGATGGCATCACCGGAACCCTGTTTTTCAACAATCCGTCGTCATTGACGAAGAAGCGTTCAGCGACGCTGTTACCATTTTCGCTGATCACCTCGAGGGGCAAAGTGCCGTTTGAGATTGTCCCCCAGGCGGTGCCTTCGGGCAGCTCGCAGAAATTGAAGCGCTCAAGCTCGCTGTAAAAGCTGATCGTCCGCGTATCATCCTCGAAATCAAAACCCACATCTTTTGGCACCTTTACTGTTGCCACCGTATGGAAGAGATCGATCTCCTCGTGATGCAGAGGTTCCCCTGACAGCTCACTGAGATGCAGGCAGGCATCGACGAATTGCCTGGTATGCTCGATACCCGCCTCGTCACCAACCTTGCCGGCCTCTATCGTGACAGCGGGACAATATTGCGCCATGGCAAGAGACTGGACACCGGCCGGGCGGATGAAATAAATCACCAGGCGGCTGAACAGCAGGGCAAGGCGCAGAAAACGGTTATCGATGACATTGACACATCCGTAGTGCGGATTGATACCTGTATTGTTATGGATATCGATGCTGGCAAAGAGGTTGCGCTGGACCACGCTGTCGATAACAAGCTGCATCATGCCGGCTTCAGGATTGTCCGTCAGCTCACCACCCGGCCAGACACGGTTATAGTCGGGCTGCCCGTCCAGTCGCCGCAAGCCGGCTTTTGCCGCGGAAACATTACCGATAAACAGTGACATGTTACGGGGCAGCGGCTTGTCACCACCGCCCGCATCATACTCCTTGAGCAATCGCCTGACCGCCTCCCAGCCGGTCGGCTCGTTGCCATGGAGCAACGCCGAGACAAAGAGCGTGTCGTCACGGCGTCCATCGAGGTGAATCAGTGTTGGGCCGTCGAGGATATTCGCAAGCCGGCTGGCTTCGAGATCGAGCAAGCCCTCAGGGATACTGTTGATGATGGTCAGCATCTGTAAATCCGGTTCAGCATATCTCTGGATGTCAGTCATTGAATCACTTTGCGATGTTCCGATGATGGTGCAGATAACCCAATGCCAGACAGTATCGAATCCTCCGGAAATTCATACACACGAAACGCAGGGCGATTGATTGAAGAAGGGTGCCGCGGCGCACCCGCAGCTTTGGAGAATCATCCGCCCGGGCGGTAACCAATACCTGGTTCCAGATTGGGTCACGAGCACGGTCAACACTACTTCATAAAGGTTACAACAATCATATCTTCCAGGTATGCACCGGCTTGCCGGAGGCCTGGTTTTCGGCATAGTCAAGCACCAGGCCGCGCCAGTCCGGTCCATGCTTCGCAACCCACTCGCGCTGCCATTTTGCGCCAGTCTGCCTTGTCAACAATCGTTGCTCGATTATATGAAGACAGTCGTCTGCCTCGTCATGATCGACATCAAGAGATGACAGACCCTTGCGTGCAAGAGGCAACAATTCCTGCAGGACGAGCGTACGAAGGCTTGTTTCCTTGCCGTCGAGCCACTCGACAGAGGCATCCATGCCTGTCTTCGCAGCAGCGTAGAAGTTATGCCTGCTGACAATATGCGGAATACGCTGCTCGATATTGTCGTACTGCATGAGCGCAGTAATCAGACCGAAGAAAAAGGCAGCATTGGCAATTTCGTCTGCGTGCGTAGGGCCTGCAGCGATGCTTCTATGCTCGATGCGGATATGCGGCTTGCCGTTGGCGCTGAATCCGATCAGGGGCCGCGTCCAGCGCCACAGAGTACCGTTGTGCAAGCGCAGATGAGCAAACTCCTCCGGCCGTGTATCACTGACTGTCGGCAGCAAAACCGGGTAGCGTCGAGAGTTGGCGTCGAAAACCTCGTGGATTCCGCCTGACGCATAACGGACACCAAAAGTGACACGACGGGAATAGTCAGAACCGCCAACTGAGACAGCCTGCTCGAAAAGGGGAATACGTGTCTCTTCCCAAAGCTGCTTGCCGAAGAGAAAGGGGGAATTGGTGCTGATGGCGACCATGGGAGCGGAGATGATTTTCGACAGGTTGTAATATCGGGTCGCCTGTCGTGCGTCGATCTTCATGTGCAGCTGAAAAGAGGTTGTAGCAGCCTCCATCATGACATCCTCATGCTGCAGCTTGAGACTGTCGCGGCCCTCGATATCGAGTTCGATCGGGCGTCCCTCCCTGAGTCGCAGGACCTGGTTGTTGAGTGCCCGGTAACGCTTGAGCTGTGACATGTTCTCGAGACAGAGGTCGTCGCGCCGGACCGTCGGCAAGGTACCAATGGCGATCAGGTTCAGCCCCATGTGACCGGCGGTCTCGATGCATCTGCCCCATCGCGCCTCGAGATCAGATTGCATCTGCGACAGGGCATGTCCGGTCAGCTTTCGAGGGGGGCCGTTGAGCTCGATGTTGAAGAGCGCAAGTTCTGCGACGACCTCCGGATCCCCCAGCAACTCCAGAAAACGGTCGTTGGATGGACTCGGCCTGCCCTCCGCATCCGTCAACCATGCCTCGAGCTCGTAACCGGCAACCGGTTCCGACTGGTCGAAAGCGTTGTCGGACAGCATCTGCCTGAGTAGATCGGTCTCGTCCTGCAGTCGCCGGGAAAACTCGTCGAAATCACCCTGACTGAAATTGCTGCTCGTGATTTCCTGCCCCATCTGCCCTGCTCCAGTCCGGTTCAGAGATAGCGCGTGATCAGACCCATACCCGCTTGATGCACAGGCAGTTTCAGGCGGATTTCATAGCCACCGCCAGGCACCTCGTCCATGCGATGCCCCTGCATATCCTCGATGTACTCGAGATTGAACCTGTAATTGCTGGCAGGCGTGAGCAGTTCGAGTTCGTCGCCTATGCGAAACTTGTTTTTTGCGATGACACTGACGAGACCATTGTTCCCCGGCTCCGGCAACACTTCGGCGACAAACTGCTGCTGCATGCTTTTGGAGACGCCGGCACGATAATTCTGCAGCTCGCTGCTCTCATGGCGCTGGTAGAAACCGTCTGTATAGCCGCGATTGGCCAGTCCCTCGAGTGCATAGAGCAACTCCGGATTGAACGACTCCCCGGCAACAGCATCATCGATCGCACGCCTGTAGACCTGTGCAGTCCGAGCAGTGTAGTAATGCGACTTTGTGCGACCCTCGATCTTGAGGCAGTCGATACCAATCTCGACGAGCCGTTGTACATGCTCTACAGCGCGCAGATCCTTCGAGTTCATGATGTAGGTGCCCATTTCGTCCTCCATGATCGGCATGAGCTCACCAGGCCTGCCACGCTCCTCGATGTAGTAGACCTCGTCGGCTTTCGGATGACGCTGGATGGTATCAATCGAGACCTCTGGCGGCTGCTCGATCTCGCCGATGTTGTATTCCCAGCGACAGGCATTGGTGCAGGTACCCTGATTGGCATCACGGTGATTGAAATAGCCGGAAAGCAGGCAGCGACCGGAATAGGCGATGCAGAGTGCGCCGTGCACGAACACCTCGAGTTCCATGTCGGGGCACTGCTGGCGGATCTCGGCAATCTCGTCGAGCGACAACTCGCGCGAGAGAATGACGCGCGAGACACCCGCGTTCTGCCAGAATCTAACACCCGCAGCATTGGTCGTGTTGGCCTGCACCGAGAGGTGGATCGGCATCTCCGGCCACTGCTCTCGCACGAGCAGGATCAGGCCGGGATCGGCCATGATCAGGGCATCAGGCCCCATCTCGATGACCGGACGGATGTCGTCGATGAAAGTCCTGAGCTTGGCACCGTGCGGCATGGCATTCGTTGCGACAAAGAACTGCTTGCCCTGTGCATGGGCTTCCTCGATCCCCGTGCGGAGGTTTTCCTCGAGAAAGTCATTATTGCGCACGCGCAGGCTGTAGCGAGGCATGCCGGCATAGACGGCATCAGCGCCGTAGGCGAAGGCATAGCGCATGTTGCGAATGGTACCAGCGGGTGAAAGCAATTCGGGCTTTTTCATGGCTCTATTCTAGCTGTTGAAGCGTCGGCAGGATATGCAGCCGTCCCGGGGGAGCGAGACGGTTTTCAGCGTTCGATTCTGTAAATCAGGTCTGCGCCGGTTTCAGTCCCCGTCTCCGCCTCGACGCGCAGGTTCTTGTTGATACGGTACTCGATCGCCACTGTCTGGAAATCCTCGACCAGTCCGATCATATACTTCAGGTAGAGATTCTCGCCGATGCGCTTGCCGAGCTGCAGCTCGCTCTTCTGGAATCCCTCGCTTGTCGAGATCGATGCGTCAATACCCAGCCCTGCTCCAAGATTGCTGAGAAAACCGCTGCCTCCCTCGACGCCAAGTGTCTTGGCCATACTCATAAGCATGGCGCCATCACCAGAGGAGGCGCCCTCGAGACTGCGGCCCAGAAGCAGGTAGCTGAACGCCTCGGTATCACTCATGGGCGGGTTCGAGAAAACGCTCGACGTGGGACGCACAAGCGTACCGCTGACATTCATACCGACAGTGACCTCGTCGACATCCCGCACAATCCGGAAATCAATCCCCGGGTTATCCAGAGGACCGTTGAAGACCAATCGACCTCTCTCGATCATCAGGGTCTGGCCGAAAAGATTGTATGTCCCGTCATTGATCGTCAGGAAACCATCTGTCACGAGACTCTGCTTGACCTGGACAGTGCGGAACTCCCCTGTAAGCCTGGCGTCGAGACCATAGCCGGAGAAGGTCACCTTGTCCCCGAGCACCACCTTGAGGCGCGGCTCAAAACCGAGTCCTTCGCCGGGTGGGGGCGGCCGGGTCCCGCCCTTGCCGAGAATGATGACATCATCCGTCTCGGTGACTGCCGATTCCGGAAGGGTCGAAAGCCGGATCGCTGCTTCCGGAATCAGCAGGGTTCCGCTCATGATCACCTTTTCCTGGTTGGCCTCGATGAGAATATCGGGTGCGACCTGCACCTTGATTTCGTGGCTGTCGAGCAGCTGCAGTTGCGATCCCTTGATTTCGAGTCGTGTCGACCAGCTCACGCCCTCGAACACCATTGTCCCCTTGGTCGTCAGCGTGCCCTCACCGGCTTTAAGACTGCCATCAATATCGAACCTGTTATCTGCACCACTCTTCACCGTGAGTGTGATGTCATCCAGCGTCTCGCCGGTGCGATCGATCTTGAGCTGGCCATCCTGAAGGCGGGCATCGACCCTGATGACCGGGGCGGCGAGCTCACCGGAAAGCTGCCCATCAGCCGTGAGCTTGCCCCGGAGCAGCGTGGCCTCGGGAATAAATTCGTCCAGCCAGGTGAGGTCAGGAGCGCTTGCTTTCAGTGCAGCGTCGACAGTGTGCTTCCCGTCCTCCGGCGAAAGCAGGAGGTCGCCTCTGGCGTCCACCTCGGCATAGCCCGGAAGTGTCACACCTCCGGAGAAATTCAGCTTGTCGTTTTCAAGAAGGGCGTCGAGCTGCCCTGCGTCGTAATTGAACGTTCGCGCCTCTCCCGTCTCTCCTGACAGTGTCATGTTGCCGGCGGACCAGGCGACTTTCGCTTTCGCTGACGGCAATTCGCCGGCCTGCTCGAGGTCATAGTCAAAACCGATGGTACCACTGAGCCGAACAGATTCGGGAAGCAGTGAATCGAGCATGGCCAGCTGCAGGTTCGTTCCCTTGCCGGCAGAGCGAATCCCTGTGTCAATGTCCCATTCAGCATTCGTGCACGCATTGGCCTCCGCATTTTTCAGGCAGAGCTCACCTGTCCTGACCTGGCTTGCTGATGCCGTGAGATCAACGGGTGCTTCGAGTGACCACTGACCAGTGTGCTCTTCCCTGATATCCAGTTGGTCCATGCTTCCTTGCCAGCGTTCTTCGCTCCAGCCACCGGAGAGCGCTGTCTCAACAGAGGCGATATCATGGACAACCCTCAGGCCGAGAGTATGTTTTTGAAGGGTTCCGCTGGCACTGAACCCGGCCTCCTGTATCAACTGCCCTGCGAGGTCGAGACGCTTGATGACCCCCTCTCCGGAAACCAGCCCGCCCTCGGTCGAGAAATCAAGTTTGATGTGTTCAAGTGCATAATCGCCAAAGGCCAGTTTTTCTCCATCGATCTCGGCTGTCAGCAAGGGTTTCTCGAGGTTGCCCTCGAGCGTGCCACTGGCAACGAGATTCCCGTCAGCACCGGGCATCAACTGGTCGAGACGATCAGCCTTGAGCTCGAACACGAGATCGAATACCTCGGCAACCTGGCCATTGGCCTGCAGCCTGTTGTCGCCAGCCGAAACAAGCAGTTCGCTGATATTGAGCGTCTTGCCATCAAGCGAAGCTGCACCTTCCGCGCTGAGCGGGTATTCATTGACGACACCCTGAATCTCGTGCAAGGCAATCTCCACGCGAGGCTGGCCTTCCACGAGTTGTCCACTGGTAGAGAGGTCTCCGCTCACTGTGACCGGATATTCCGGATAGGCACGGCTGCTGCTGATTTCACGAAAGGCAACATCTGCCTGCCAGGCCATCACATCCTGCCACTGCAGTTGACCAGCCAGATCCATTTCGCCGTTGTCTCCGGTAAGCTTTGCAGATTGCACGACAACCCCTTCGAGGTCGCCGGTTGCGGCGAGAGAGAGATTATTCTGTCCAAGCTGCGCTGAATCGCTCGAAACCTGTGCAGAAATCGCATAATCATGCAGGTTGCCGGAGAGGTCCAGCGCAACGCCCATAGCCCCGAGCAGCGGGTCCGTCGCGTCGATACCGGCCTCGAGATCAAACGCAGGCGGCCAGGCAAGTCCAACCTGGCCCGTCAGCTTCAATGCCACAGGGCGACCTTCGAATTCACTCCTGAGCATTACCTTCGTATCACTGATATCACTTCCGGAAAACATGCCTGCAAGACGTATCTCATCCAGGACATAACGTTGTCCGTTGATACCAAGCTCGAGACGCCCCACGCTCAACTGATCGAGTTCGAGATCAACAGGAAGACTGAAGCCCGCGGGCGCTTCAGCACTCTCCGGGGCACTCTCTTCCGGCTGCTCTGGCGTCTTGAGGTCCAGCGAGAGCTTCTCCATCTCGAGCCGCACGCCCCGGATCTCCCTGCGGAAGAATGCGGAAAAGTCGCTCTGCAGATGCAACCGGGTCGCTTCGACAGTGGCGGCATCCTCTTTCCATCCGAGCCGCTCGATTCTGTAATCGACCAGGATTCTGCCGGCCGGGTTCTCGATGCTCAGCTGGGGCATGTAGTGCATCGCGAGCTGCTCGACTTTGCGCGAGCCGCTCTCGGTGAAGAGCAGCCAGTAGAGGCCCGCAAAAAGCAGGACCAGCAACAGCAGTAACGACCACAGCACTGTTTTGACGACCTTTCGCATGTTCAGAAATCCGGGCCTATGCTGAGGTGGAGATGAGGGTCACTGAAATCATCAGTCGGCCAGGCAACATCGACTCGCACCGGCCCGATCGGGGAACGCCAGCGCGCGCCAAAACCCACCCCCGTCTGGAGATCCATGTTCTGCCAGTCATTGAAGGCATTGCCTGTATCCACAAAGAGCGCGGCACCCCACGGGTCCTTGAACAGATACTCGAATTCAAGACTCGCGATGAAGAGATGTTTGCCGCCAATCACGGTACCAGCGTTGTTCTTTGGTCCGAGAGATTCGTAACCGTAACCACGCACGGAGTTATCGCCACCAGCGAAGAATCGCAGCGATTTAGGGAGCAGGTTGACGTCATCGATCATCGTTGAACCCAGCTTCGAACGCGCAATCAGGCGCCCTTTCTCTCCTGCAGGTCGAATCAGCTTCGCATACATGGTCGCCTGCAAAAAATCACTACTGCTGATGAAACCCTCGTAGGCTCCGTCCAGACCAGCCCTGAGTAACCAGCCCTTGCGTGTAAAAATCGGGTTGTCGGCCACGCTTTTCTGTACCCGTATTCCGGCGATCAGAAACTGGGTCTCGAGCAGCGGTTCACCGGAGGCCTTGGTCCTGTCATTCAGATATCTCAGCGAGACGATCTGGTCCCAGCCGGATGAATTCAAACGGTGGTACGCTGCTCCCACTTCGAAGGATTCACTGTCGATATCATCGCCATACTCATTACTCACATTGAAGTAATAACGCATGTATTCATCGAGCCGCTTTTTTGCAGGGACGATGTAGCTGATATTTCCGAGGATCTCGGCCTGGGAATAGTTGAGTGTCGTCGTAATCCTTGAGCCCTTGCTGTCAACCCAGCGGAGCTCATAGTCAACACCGGTCCTGAAGCCGGTATCCGTACCATAGCCTATGCGTCCCCTGTAGAGCGATTTCTTGGCCGGTTCAGCCGTAATCTCGACAGGCACCTGCAGATTCTTTGCCAGCTTGTATCTGGCTCTGACACGAACGTTTCCGTAGTAACCCGCAGACTGGATGAGTTGCTGTTGCTGGACGAGGGCATCAGTCGAAAAGGGGGTTCCTTCTCTGATCTGAATGTACTTCTGCATGTAGTCGGGAGACAAAACAGACTGTTCAACGGTGACCTTGCCGAAGCGGTAACGACTACCCGTCTCCATAACCAGATGAATATCAGCCACCCCGGTCGCAGGATCGACAACGATTTCGTGGCTTGTGAAGAATGAGTCGAGATACCCCATGCTGCTGGCGTAGCTTTCGATCTCGCCCTTGAATGAGGCATATTTATCGTGCCGCAAAGGCTCGCCTGGAGTGTAGGGCGGAGAGGCAAGGAGTTTGCGAAAGCCGGGTTCCTCGCGCCCCTCTCCATTGATCCTGATCTCCTGCTTCCTGACCACGACAGGCTTGCCCTGGGTGACCTGCACCGCCATTTCCCAGCAATTTTCTGTACGGCGCAGATCAGTGCTGATTCCGGCGGAATAGTAACCCAGAGCACGGAGTGCGCTCTCGATCTTGGGGGCTGCGGCAGCCTGGAATTTCTCGGCTTCTTCACGCGATGCCGAGCACACGGGCGTGAAGGAGGGCTTGAGCGCGAGAATATTCTCTTTCACTTCGTCCGAAGCGCCGGAAACAGTTGTCCTGATCAGTCCCTCCTTCTCCTCGGCATGGGTGGAAATACCGAGGCAGAGGACAATCGGGATGAGCGCTCGCTTCAAAGAGCGATTGAATACAGGTCGCAGATTCATTATCAATGGATGGTCAACCTGCACAAACGCAATATGCAGGCAGAGGAACAGACCTCTCGCGGTAATAATAGTGGCTATTGTATTGAAGAACGGGTGATCACTCAGCCATTAATTTCGTGCCCCGGCACGACGGAAAGCGGGATCATGGCATCCTGCTCTCGATACGGACCCGTTTCACCATGCGTTCGTCACATTCGATGACTGAAAACCTGAGGCCCGCTTCGTCCACGTAATCGTCCTCTCGTGGAATGCGTTTCAACCGGTTGACGAGCAGCCCTCCGATGGTCACAAATTCCTTTGACGGCAGACTGAGGTTCAGCTGATCATTCAGGTCGCTGATCGTGACGTGCGCCTCGGCGACATAGACACCATCACCAATCTCCTCGATATGGTGCTTGTGCTGGTGATGCAGGCGAAAATCGACATCATCAATATCGCCGACGACTTCCTCCAGAATATCCTCGGCTGTCAGCAGACCGATTGCTGAACCATACTCATCAACTACCACCGCCATGTGATCGACCCGTGACTGCAGCAGTGGCAGCAACTCATCCGCCTGCTGGGAGGGTGCAACAAACATCGCCGGATGCAGAAAATCGGTCAGACTGCGCTTTCTGAGGTCCGGATCAAGCAAATCCCAGGTCATGAGGATGACTACTCCGATGATCCGACTTGCATCCGTGTCATAGACAGGAAGCCTGTTATACCCCTTTTCGAGAACGAGGGAGATTGCGTGATCCAGACTCTGCGAGTTATTGAGAATCACCGCATCACTGAGCGGAATCATGATCTCGCCTGCCGTAACATCACTGAAGCGGATCGCCCGCTTTATGCGCTTCTGGTCGAAGATTTCCCCACTGGGCGCCTGCTCTGAAGATTCGAGCAGTGTACGTATTTTCTCCTTGGAAACAAAAACATTGTGCGAACCACTCTTCCTTGAAACGATACGGACGGCGAGACGCGCAAACCAGGAGAAGACAAGAATGATCGGGAAAAAGAGCCATGAAAAGAAACGCAACGGATAGATCAGTATTGGCGCCAGCGTATCTGCTTTCTGTTGATAGACACTTTTCGGCACAACTTCCCCGAAGATCAGCATAACGGGTGTAATCATGAGGATGGCGATCAGTTCCCCCCCCTGCCCGTAATGCCTGATCGCCATGATGGTAGCCAGTGTCGCGAGAGAAACAGTCGAAATATTTGTTCCAACAAGCGTGGTTGTCAGGAGGCGCTCGGGATGTTCGAACTGCTTGAGTACCATTCGCGATCCGGCGTGGCCCTGTCTTGCCCGGTGACGCAGTTTGAGCCTGTCAGCATTGACAAGTGCGATTTCAGATCCTGAAAAGAAACCCTGCAGAAGCACCAGAATAAGCATCGCGATAAATGTCAGGAGAATCTCCATCAGGCACTCTCCTCCGGCTCTGTTTGCTTGTCCATATGACCCTTTGCCACCTCGACACGCGTGATCAGAAAACCCGACATGTCGAGCACGCTCATCGTAAGGTCATCGAGCTGCACGCTGTCACCAATCTTCGGGAGACGATCCAGCTGCCGGAAAATCACACCGCCGACTGTTGTCATGCGCGGATCCTCGACGCCGAAATGGGTCAGTCGATTGAAATCAGACAGTTTCATGTCTCCGGGCACGATATAACGGTTCTCATCGCGCTCCTCATAGAGATGCTGGCCGGAAACCGTTCCGCCGAGATGACCGAAGATATAGCGAAGCACGCCCTTGACGGTGATCAGGCCGTCGACACCACCAAACTCATTCATCACAAGCGCGGCCTGGGAGTTACTGCTCTGGAAAAAATCGAACATCTCGTCGACCTTCTTGGTGGGTGGTGCGCCGACAGGTGGATGCAACAGATCATCGAGTTCCACTTGAGAGAGATCCGGCTTCTCCGAGAGCAGGGGAACAAAATCCTCTGCATGCAGAAAACCGATGACGTTATCCCTCTGCTTGCGAAACACAGGAAGCCGGTTGTGACGGTATTGACGCACGCGTTCGAGGATCTCAGGCATCGACCAGTCCTCATCGATGAACACCATGCGCGTCCGCGGAACCATGATCTCGACGATCTCCGTGCTACCTGCTGCGAGCAGGTTGTAGATCAGGGTGCGCTCGTTCGGTGTGATGTCTCCCTCCTCCTCAGCATCGATGACGAGCGTCTTGAACTCGTCGATGTGCAGCAGGTTTTCCGGCGCTTTCTCCTCGCCGACAATCATGCTTGCGACCCGATCGGAAACAAGCCGTATCGCCTCGCGGACCGGCGTGATCAGACGCACCCAGATCATCATTGGACCGGCAACAACGGCGGTGCTGTACCTGACCGGATTCGACACGGCAATCGTCTTGGGAGTCACTTCCCCGAAGAGCAGCAGCAGAGGCACCATGATGATCACGTTGATCCATTCCGCGTTCTCCGGCCCATAGAGACTGACGAGGATCGTAGCCATGTTCGCGGATGCGGCAACATTGATGAATTCGTTCCCGCAGAGTATCGAAATGATCAGTCTTCGTGGCTGTTCGAGCAGCCTGTAAAGGGTATTGGTTTTCGGATGGCGTTCGCGGCGCAGCCTCTGGAGATCCAGCTGGGAGAGAGAGAAAAGCGCAGTCTCGGAACTCGAGAAGAAAGCCGAGGCAAAAAGCAGCAAAACCTGTAACAGGAGTCGCAGCACCATGTCCGGCTCTGCAAGCTGTGCCGGATCGATGGCAAGGGTGTCTAAAGCCGCCGTCAGCTCTGCCGTCAGTTCAGGTGCTGTATCCACTGGTGATAGCCGTGTTTCCGGTGCTTGAGTGCAAAGCAGGCATCAAGACATCATAAGCCACGATTTGTGTCAGCTTTGTGACATGGCACAACAAATGCCGCCATTTTTCCTTCTGAGGCTCGCATCACAGTGAAAACCTTGCTACCCCGTCTGGAAATTGCGGTTCCAGTTTCTCATGTCGCCTTTGCCGGGTCGATCGATGCCTGGTGCATGTAGACAACGCGTTGCGGGAAGGGAATCTCGATATGTTCGTCACGGAAGGCATCATCGATTGCATAGCGCAGGTCGCTTTCGACAACGAGCCGGTAATCGACGTTTTTGATGAAACAGCGAAGCTCGAAAAGCAGCGAGCTGTCAGCAAAATCGCGGAAAAGAACGCGCGGTGGCACTATTCCGGATTCGTTCTGAATCACCTGGGGGTGGTCTTTCGCAACGCGAAGGATGATTTCTCTGACCTTTTTGGTATTACTGCCATAGGCAACACCGACCGGTATGATGATACGACCGATGCCATCCGTCAGAGTAAGGTTAACCACCTGGTTGCTCAATAAGTCGGAGTTCGGCACCAGCACCTCGGCCCGGTCGAATGTCTCGATGATTGTCGAGCGGATGCGCACGTTTCGCACATAACCCTCCGTCGTGCCGACACGAATCCAGTCCCCGGGACGTATCGGTCGTTCGAAAAGCAGGATGATGCCCGAGATAAAGTTGCTGACAATATTCTGCAGACCAAAACCGATACCGACCGACAGGGCACCGGCAATGATGGCGATATTACTGAGATCCAGCCCTGCTGCGCTTAACGAAACAAGAAAACCGGTCGTGATGAGGACATAGGCCAGCAGCGTAATAAATGACTGACGCGCACCGCGGCTGGCCGGATCCCGTGTGACCAGCAAGTTGGTGGCGGTTCGCTGCAAAAGACGCGCGATCATCCAGAACAGAAGGAAAATCACCAGTCCGAGAAAGAGTTTCGAGGGAACCAGCGAGATGTCACCGATCTCAAACGGCTGACTGAGCCTGTAGGTGAGACCAGCGGTATCACGGGGCGTCAGCTGCCAGAGTCGAAGGGCCAGGAGAAAGGAAGAAAGGCTGACGATAACAAGAATAACCACCCGCCTGAGAGAAAAGCGGTCGAACTCTGCATCAGTGGTATCAGCGCCACCCTTGCTCATCGAAGGTGGACGCAGGGCGATGACCAGTGTCCTGTAGAAAAGCCATCCCAGGATCGCCACCATCAGGGTTCCGAACATTCCCCGTGAGAAGAAAATACCGAAATTCTGGTAACCGAGTATGTAGGCAAGCGGACCAGTCATGAACAACGGGATCAGGGGCCAGCGCACGCCCCCGAAACGTGCTAATTCCGGATAAGTCGACAGGCTGAAAACGAGCCAGATCGCTGTTATAAGAAAAAACAGTCCCAGCAGGCTCCTGAACGCAATCACAATGGTGTTTTCACTGTCCGGGAATGCATAGGGGACCAGCATCATGACGAGGCTGAAGAGGGACAGAGTCCAGAGAATACGCAATGGCACACTTGCCGGGCAACGCTCCCGCTCGTTGCAAAGGGCATAATCGATAAGAGGGGAAGTCAGCAGTGCAATAGCCATGACAAAAGAGTAGGCCCCGTATGCATTGCCGACCAGGGCCTGGGTTGTCCCGATAGCAACAAAGAGCATGACCCAGGGCAGGCGCCTGCCATACATGCCTGCCAGCCTGGCCCTGACCTTTAGCCTGGCGTCACCGATATTCCGCTGTTCGATATCCTTGAGTAACCTGCCAACCACGACTCCGGCAGGTAAAAGCGCGATCAGCGACAGCAACATTCCCCAGAACCACCCGGCATGAAACCATCCGGTATCCTCAACCAGGGAAGCCAGTTGCCTTTTGAAATCGACCGGGAATGACTTCAGTGCAGTCCAGGCCGGGATCGTCCTGCTGGTGAGCTGCTGGGAAATCTTGTCCTGTCGGAACGAAGCAATCTTGTCGAGTTGCTCTTCTGCACCAACGAGTGCAAGGCGACAAATAGCCACCCGCTGATTCAGTTGTTTAGCCTCCTCCTCGAGTGTCTTGCGTTGCGCCTTGAGTTCAGAAGCCTCGTCTTCTCCCTTCTCCCCAAGAGCCTCGATCTTTGTCTTGTTGATC
>JASFFK010000020.1:0-15635 GCA_050124335.1 Chromatiales bacterium
CTCATCGGCCAGGGCACCCTCTTCTCGGGTGCGCACCTGATGTTCGGAGAAATAGCGCGGAGCTGGACTGTCGAGATCGAAAACTACAAGGGCGTGCTGCTGGCCATACTGCCACCGGGAGCCTTTCTCGGTCTGGGAAGCCTCATTGCAGTCAAGAACTGGATCGACAAAAGCAGGAAGGAACGCGTCAGGAAAGACATTGCGGTCCCGGGCGAAGAGGAAGCAGCAAGAGCCACCTGACTATACAACCAGCCATCCGTATGGACATTTCGGTCCCTTGCTCTTAATCTCGGATAAAGTCTGGCCGCGACTCGAGCCTTCACAAGTCTGCCCGAGCCGGTTGTTTCCCGACCCGGGTCGTCATCTTCGATAAGGAATTTTCATGCGTATCTATTTCGCCGGTGCCGGCCAATGTGCGGAATATGTGGCACGCCGACTGATTCGTGAGGGACACGACCTTTGCCTGATGGAGAGTAACGAGGCGCGTTGCCGCGATCTTCAGGAGACACTCGATGCACATATTATCGCGGGTAACGCGCTTTCCATCGACGAGTGGCGACGCGCCGGTCTGGACAAGGCCGATCTCTTCGTCGGCTGCACCCATTCGGACGAACTCAATATCGCAGCCTGCCTGATCGCCAACGAGCTTGCACCGGATGCCCTCAAGGCAGTTCGTCTGCGCAGCTATGAATTCGCCGAATGGGGATCGATGCTGAGAAACCTCGGCGTCAAGGTTGACCGGGTCATCCATCCGGAAACAGACATTCTCAGGCGTATCCTTCGTGTCATCTCGATTCCGGGCATTTCAGACATCCGGAACTTTGCAGATGAACGTGTCAAGGTTTTCAGCATGAATATCGAGCGCGGAAGTCCACTGGCAGATATGTCACTGCGAAGCCTCTATCGCGACGGTGTACTGAGCGCGGCAAGACTTAGCCTGCTGTTTCGCGGCACGGGCGTTACAGTTCCCGGCCCCGATGAAGTCCTGCTTCCGGGTGATCATGTCTACGTGGTGACGACTGCGGAGGCGCTCGAGCAAACACTGGATGCAGCTGGCATCCACCAGAAAGAGCACTTGCGCCAGGTCTTCATCGTGGGCGGTGGTGAGTTGGGGATGGAACTCGCAAAAGCACTTGAGGAGCTGCATGTACCCACCAAGCTGTTTGAACTGGATCCCGCGCGCTGCGAAGAACTGGTCGCACAGCTACCGAATACCACGATTATCAATGCGGACGGCACATCACAGCGAATACTGCTCGCTGAAAATATTGAGGGTATAGATGCCTTCATCCCCCTGACCGGTAATGATGATGCCAACCTGATCGCTGCAGTTCTCGCAAGGCGGCTTGGTGTCGACATGGTCATCCCATTGCTGCATCGCCTGGATTACCTGCCACTGGCACAGCGACTTGGCATCAATGCGACTGCCAGTCCGCGCGTCAAGGCTGCCGATGCGCTGTTCGAATTCATACGCGGGGGTGGAGTGCTGTCCGTGCGCACCCTTGGCGATGAGGCTGCCGAAGTCATCGAACTGGATGTTCCTGAAGGGTCGAAATATGCCGGCAAACCACTCGGGGAACTGAGCTTGCCGAATGGCGCAATCGTGGGGGCAGTAGCCACACCAGGCCAGCCTGCAGTAATTCCGAATGAACAGACCATCATGCATCCCGGAGACCGGGTGGTGTTTTTCGCCGAGGAAAAATCTGTCCGTGACCTCGAGGCCAAGGTATTGCAGACAGCGAGAAAGTAGTGTCTGTCGCGTTGATAAACTATCGCACGATCTGCTGGATCCTCGGCACATTCATGGCCGCGCTCTCCGTGCTGATGCTGACGCCCCTGGTGGTTGCAAGTGGCCAGGATGCAATCGTCATCGGCGCATTCATCAAAGGGACCGGCATCACCCTTGTCACAGCCGTTCTTCTTCTGATTGCGGGATCAGGACGACCAAGACAGGAGATGCGGCCACGAGAGGCCATGCTGCTTGTCGTGCTTGTGTGGGTCATGACCTGCCTGTTCGGCGCTCTGCCACTCTGGTTCACACCGGAATACGCCAGCTTTACGAACGCGCTTTTCGAGTCCACTTCCGGATTTACGACAACCGGGGCCTCGGTCATCGGTGATGTTGAGGCCCTGTCCCGCCCGGTCCATCTTTGGCGCAGCCTCAGCCACTGGCTGGGCGGCATGGGCATCGTTCTTCTCGGGCTTGCCGTTCTCCCCCTGCTGGGCCATGGCGGTAACGCACTCTATCGCGCCGAGTTTTCCGGATCATCATCCGAACGATTGCGTCCTCGCATCCTGGAAACCGCACGCTCCCTCTGGCGAATTTATCTCTTCCTGACCATCCTTCAGTTTCTGTTGCTGATATTCGCAGGCATGGGCGCATTTGAAGCCCTTTGTCATGCCTTTTCCACCTTGGGCACAGGCGGTTTTTCGACCCGTAATGCAAGCATTGCAGGATTCCAGAGCGAAACAGTCGAATACATCGTGATCCTGTTCATGTTGTTGGGGGGCATCAGTTTTGCCCAGCATTTCAGGCTGCTCGTCGAAAGACGACCGCGTTCTGTCACGAGGGATTACGAGGTCCGAACTTATCTTGCCATCACGCTTGCAGCCACCCTGGCCATCACCGCAAATCTGCTGGCCAGTGCCGAATTCAATTTCGAACCGGCATTTCGTGCGGCGCTCTTCCAGACAGTATCGATTCTCACGACAACGGGCTTTTCCACGGTGGACTACAGTCTCTGGCAACCGTTTGCCCAGCTTGTCCTGCTCGTGCTCATGTTTACAGGTGGCTGTACAGGTTCGACCGCAAGCGGACTCAAGGTCGCAAGAATCGTCATTCTCATGAAACTCGTCTGGCGCGAATTTCGCCGCTTTACCGAACCGCTGGGCGTATTCAGAATCAGGCTGGAAGGCACCGTCATCCCCGATCATGCGATCCACGGTCTTCTCACCCTCGTTTTTCTCTCATTGTTGCTGATGCTCGTTGCAAGCCTCATGCTCACCGCGATGGGAATGGACCTGCTCACAGCCATGTCTTCCGTGATTGCCAGCCAATTCAATGTTGGTCCCGGCCTCGGGGGAGTTGGCCCGGCATCAAACTACGGTGACCTTCCCATGGGTGCCAAGTGGGTGCTGATGTTTTGCATGATTGCCGGCCGTCTCGAATTCTATACCTTCCTGGTTGTCCTGACTCCTCTCTTCTGGCGCAAATGAATGCTTGCCTGCAGTGCGTTCAGCTCAGTGCGGGACGAAAGGATTTCGTAGAATAATCACCATGCTGATAAACTCGACAGGCAAGCGCCGATGCAGGCAAGACGCATCTCTCGTTCGATAACAATGCGTCACGAGCTGCCTGTTCATAAAAGCGATAACCATTTTGAAAACCAATAGGAAGAAGATCATGAAACGATTCACCCTGAACCTGTTCTTTTCACTGGCCATCACGAGCATGCTTTCCATGCAGGCCCAGGCCATGGATATGGTTGATCTGCCGGAAAGTTGTGAAGACAAGGGCCTGAACATCATTGTTTGCCCGCTGGACGACGGCATTGACACGGATGATGCGATCGACTCGATGAAGTTGCGTGCAAACAGCCTCAACTTCAAGCTTGTTGCCCATATGCCGCTCTCCGAGCAGGTCAAGGCCATGGGAGAAGACTCCAGGCGCATGGAGATCTTCCAGTTCTGCGATGCTCTCATCGCCAAGCAGATGGTGGAATACAACATTGTCTTTGCCGGCTTTCTGCCCTGTCGTATCGCCATCATCGAGGACGCGGACGGCAATGGCTCCATCGTCACGATGAACATGGACACCATGGTCAACAGTGTTGAATTGACAGAAGATCTGAAAAAGCTCGGCTTGAAAGTCCGCAACACGATCTTCAGCATCGTGCAGGCCGGCGTGGAAGGCGACCTGTAAGTTCCTGGTGTCGGAGATTATTTATCGCGATAAATGATCTCCGATACCGATGCCGTACTCACGGAGAGACCCAACATGAAATCAGCCATACTGTTCAGCACCCTTCTTTTCACCCCGTTGCTGGTTGCTCAGGAATACGACCTGAACCTTCCAAAGGAGCAGATAACGCCACCATCGCAACAACCTGCTGCTCCTGCTGCAGTCCAGGAACCTGCTGGACCAACCCTGGGAGATCGCTGCATGGAGATGTACAGGGAGATCGAGGAACTCAAGGGCAAGCCCCAGCGCAAGGCGGCGATGAGAGCCCGCTTCGAGGCAGAGTGCCAGAAGGGTCCGGGTACCCAGTAAACGCCTGGCGGAGGAACTCCCGGTGTCAGAGATTATTTTTTAATAAATGATCTCTGACACCAGGATATTTACCAGCTCAGTGTCTTCACATCGGGATCAAACAGCAGGCTGAAAACGAGGTCTGGATTTCCCATCTGCACGCCGTCGATAAAATCCTCCTTCTTCAGGCCGGCGGCTTGCGAACAGGCACCGCAGGCGATGACGATGCCACCATCTTTCATGAAAGCAGTCAGCATGTCCTGAATGGACGCCCCCTCCTCCTTCATCAGGCCATGCACATGGGACGGTCGTTTCCTGTCGATCAGGTAGATTGCGCGAACATTCATCCAGATCGCGACCGGCTTGTGCCCGCTTTTCAGAACCTTCTCGTGCGCGAAGAAAATAGCCTTGGCAGCCGCCCAGGTATCATCCGTCGTCAGGTTGATGAATAGCCCGCCCTTGTTTTCCTCCGCCATGGCAGAGGAGATGCTCATCATCGATGCCATCAGGACGAGAACAAGGATTTGTAAATGTTTCATAGAAATACTCCTGATTTCCTGGAATGCGAAACGCCTGGATTGCTCACTTTCAATGCCAGTCCGCGGAGCGCTTGTTGTAATGCGACCAATTGTCTCAGCATTCTATGATCGAAACGGCTGGCGTTGCCTGTAACCCAGGCTCTCCCCCTTGCGTCCTGCTGACGTACGTCAAGAACAATTGAATTAGCATTAACTAATGTTCTGAATGAGGCTATGATTATGCTTTGTTGAGAATCATTTTTATTTAGTACTCTCTTTTTGCCCATGCCAGAAATCAGGCCGATGACCGAAATTCCTGTTGGTCAACGTGTCCGTCTCGTGAAAATCGAGGGTGGACGCGAACTCACGCGCCGCCTGCTTGCGCTTGGCCTGAGCATTAACGAAGAGGTCGAGGTTCTGCAGCACCGCGGGCGCGGCGTCGTGGTTGCCCGTGGTGGCAACCGTATCGCACTGGGAGGCGGCATTGCAGAAAAGCTGATGGCCGAAGTCCTGCCATGAGTCGCGACAGGCGCACTCCCCTGGCTTCGCCGAATAATCCGGCCTCGCTCCCCCTGACGATCGCGATCGCAGGCAACCCGAACTGTGGCAAGTCAGCACTCTTCAATGCGCTGACGGGCATACGACAGAAAACCGGCAACTGGCCGGGCGTGACTGTCGATCGCAAGGAAGGCCACGCTCGGATAGACGGACGCCATGTGACCGTCATCGACCTGCCCGGCATCTACTCGCTGGACGCCAGTTCCCTGGATGAAGAGGTCACACGCGACTACCTCCTTTCGCGCGATGCCGGTCTGGTCGTCAATGTCGTCGATGCCAACAACCTCGAACGTAACCTCTATTTCACCGTCCAGCTGCTGGAGATGGGAGTCCCGCTGGTGCTTGCGCTCAACATGATGGATGTGGCGCGCAAAAGCGGCGTCTTGATCGATCATGCAGAACTGTCAAGGAAGCTCGGTTGTCCGGTTGTGCCGATTGTCGCAACAACCGGCGAGGGACTCAGCGAGTTGCAGGCTCGCATGCTGGCAGTGGCAGACAGTCATGAATCCGGTGGATTTCAGCTCGGCCTCGATGATGTCGTTGAGCAGGCCGTCCTTGCGATCGAAGAGCTTATCGATGAACCCGATACGGCAAACCGGCGCTGGCTTGCGATCAAACACCTGGAAGAAACCGACGCACAGGACGACGACCTGCCCGAAGCCCTTGCAAGTGAAGTCAAGGAATCCAGACAGCGTATCGCGCAGCGGCATGGCGAGGATGCCGACCTCGTCATTGCCGACAGCCGCTATACCCACGCACACGCACTGGCTCAACATGTCGTGCAGCAACAGGGGCGCGCATCCCGCACACTCAGCGACCGAATCGACCGCCTGATACTCGGGCGCTGGACCGGCGTGCCACTTTTCCTCGCGGTCATGTATCTGATGTTCCTCTTCACGATCAACATCGGCAGTGCCTTCATCGACTTCTTTGATGGCGTCGCAGGGGCACTCTTCGTCGATGGCGTCGGTACACTCCTGAGCCAGATCGGCGCGCCTGACTGGATCCGACTGCTGGTTGCCGATGGCATCGGTGGCGGGCTGCAGGTCGTTGCGACCTTCATCCCGATCATCACGGCGCTCTACCTCTTCCTGTCGTTTCTCGAGGACTCCGGCTACATGGCGCGCGCTGCGTTCGTCATGGATCGCTTCATGCGCGCAATCGGACTGCCGGGCAAGGCCTTCGTGCCACTGATCGTCGGATTCGGATGCAATGTGCCTGCCATCATGGCGACACGGACACTGGAGAACGCCCAGGAACGCAAGCTGACGATCCTCATGAATCCCTTCATGTCGTGCGGGGCACGCCTGCCGGTCTATGCGCTTTTCGCGGCCGCGTTCTTCCCGACATCCGGACAGAATATTGTCTTTGCGCTCTACCTTGCCGGAATCGCCGTGGCGATACTCACCGGACTCCTGATGCGCAAGACGCTCATGCCGGGCAACAGCAGCGGATTCATGATGGAACTGCCTCCCTACCACCTTCCCACGTTAAAGGGCCTGTTGTTGCGTGCCTGGGACAGGGTACGCCTCTTCATCAAGGAAGCGGGGCAGGTCATTGTGATCATGGTGCTTGCGCTGAACATCGTGAACTCGATCGGGACGGATGGCAGTTTCGGCAACCAGGAGAGCGACAACTCGATTCTCAGTGCCTCGAGTCGCATGCTGACGCCACTCTTTGAGCCCATGGGACTGCATGAGGAGAACTGGCCGGCCGTGGTTGGCATCTTCTCGGGAATCCTTGCCAAGGAGGTCGTCGTCGGAACGCTGGACAACCTTTACACGAGTCTTGGCGAAACGGAAGCAGGCGAAGCTGAATTCAACCTGTGGAAGAGTCTGAAGACAGCAGCCTCCACGGTTCCGGCGAATCTTGCTGCTGTCGTCAATAACCTGGCCGATCCGCTGGGACTGGATGTCGGCACGATTCACGACATGACCACCGCAGCCGAGGAACAGGGTGTCAACAAGGCGGTCTTCGGTGCCATGACCGAGCGCTTCGACGGACAGTCAGGCGCCTTTGCCTACCTGCTCTTCATCCTGCTCTATTTTCCGTGTGTTGCGACCATTGGTGCGATCAAGCGCGAGGCCGGCACTGCCTGGGCAGTCTTTGTGGCAAGCTGGACAACAAGCATCGCCTATATCACAGCTGTGACCTTCTACCAGGCAGCCAACTATTCCACACACCCGGCCACATCCACGTTCTGGATCGGCCTGATGCTGCTGCTGTTCATATCGGCCGTGATCGGGCTGCGACTGTGGGGAGCACGTGGCGTGAAACGTGCTGCCTTGCAGCTCGGGAGAAGCGCATGATCCTTGCGGAGATCAGTGACTACATCCGTGAACGGGGGCGAGCCAGCGTCGCGGATATCGCCAACCGGTTCGACTCGGATCCGGAAGTCGCAAGAAAGATGCTTTCCGTGCTCGAGCGAAAGAAGCGCATTCACAAGGTACCGAGTATCACGGCCTGCGGCAGCAGTTGCCGCCAGTGTGATCCCTCAGCAACCGAACTCTATGCATGGGGACCGGGGGAAGGAGAGCCTGACGAACAGGCCGCCTGCTGGCCTCTCTGAAAGAGAAGCGCGGGGTAGAAACTCTCAGTCGATTGCCGCCTGCTTCTCGTTACTGACTCGTTTTTCCAGGGCGCTGCGACAGGAACTCAGGTTCATGTTTCCGATCACCGTGTCCTTCGTCAGCTGGATGTTCTCGGCAGAGACTTCCTTGTAAATGCTGTACTGGAAAAAGTTCATGCCGAGCGATGCGGCAACGACCAGGGTGATGACGATAACGGCGTCGAGATGAAGATGATATTTTTTCATTGGTACTGCTTCACAAAAAACTTATTGCTGATTATACAACCTGGTAGGCAGAAAAGTGCCCCCCGCAGCGCACCTGGCCATTACCTTATCCGGCAACAGGATTCGGCCCGTATTTGTTAGCCGCTTCATCACCCTTGAAAAAACCCAGTTCGATCAGCAGCCAGAGCCCGCCGATGAGTGGTACGAGCGCAATGAGGGTCCACCAACCCGACTTGCCACGATCATGCCAGCGCTTCACATGAATTGCGAGAGTTGGCCACAGAAAGACGAGAAGGATGACAAGCAAGGCCACATTGGCCCCCGGCGCCATTCCGGCTGGTCCGGCAGTGCCTGCATCGGCAGGAATAATGCCGATAGCAACAGCTGCAAAGTAGACAACGAACTGGATGACATAAAGCAGGATGAAACCGATCCACCATTCCTTGCGACTGATACGGCCTTCGAAACTGGTAAAGAGCTGTCCAAAATTCATCATTTCTCCTTGCGCTCATGAAAAGCTGGTTCGGAACCAGCCGAGTATGCAGATAGCCCTGCAGCCAGCATCAGACAGGCAGACGATACAGGAAAACCTGCCATTGCAGCCATTCAGAGATACTTGACTCGCTCTGACAACTCTTCCCTGCTGATCGTCACGTCGCTGAAATGCCCTTCACCGTCGTAACCGGTGACGATGCCCTTGCCCGAGACAGGGATCAGTGTATCGATCTGGAAACGGCCCTCCGTGCCACGCAGGAAGCACTCCTCGTCGAAAAAGAGATAATCACCGTCGTTGCCGACCGCATCCGATTCAATCGTGTCATATCCGATGATCGAGCGAATCTCGTCCATCCCTCCGGAGAGGTCGATCTCCTCGATGGAGCTGGTCTCGGGAGTAATCAGGAGTGCTTTCATTGTTCATCCTCTCGTATGCAATATGTGAATTCATGTCAGGTTTTCTTCATGCCTGTCCAGCTCACCTGGTAGAGATCGAGACGCCTGTCCTGCAGGTTGCGCACCGATCCGTTGCGACGGATTTCAGCCAGCTTGTCGAGATCGAGATCCGCAATCAGCGCCATCTCGGTGTTCGGCGTGGCCTCGGCTGCAATCGCATCGTGGGGGAACGCGTAATCGGATGGCGTGAAAACGGCCGACTGGGAATACTGGATATCCATGTTCTCGACATTTGGCAGGTTGCCCACGCTGCCCGTGATGACGACGTAGCATTCATTCTCGATCGCGCGCGCCTGGGCACAGCGCTTGACGCGCTCGTAGGCATTCTTGGTATCGGTCCAGTAGGGAACGAAGAGTATCTGCATGCCTTGCTCTGCGAGCACACGTGGCAATTCCGGGAACTCGACGTCATAGCAGATCAGGATGCCGATCCTGCCGACATCTGTCTCGAAGATATGCAACCGGTCACCACCCTGCATACCCCAGTAGGTGGTTTCATCCGGTGTGACGTGGAGTTTGTACTGCGCATCCCAGCTGCCGTCACGCCGCAACAGGTAGCTGACATTGTGTAACCGCTGGTCGCTGTAGACGGGCATGGAACCTGCCACGATATTGATGTTGTAACTGACAGCCAGTTGCAGCATCTGCTCCCTGATCTGCTCGGTATAGACCGAGACATCCCGGATCGCCTGCGCCGGGTTGTCCTGGTTGAACTGCACCATGAGCGGGAAGGTGAAGAATTCCGGGAAGAGCACAAAGTCCGCGTTATAGCTGGCAAAGACATCCACGAAGTACTCAATCTGCTGCTTCAGAACATCGAGTGTCGGCGCCTGCCGCATCTTCCATTGGGCCGCGCCGACACGAATCTGGCTCTTGCGGGTATGGATGAGCGGCGCTTTCTCCTGGTAGTGGATGTTGATCCACTCGATGAGGGTGGCATAGGTCCTCGAGGCGCTGTCCATGGTCTCGTAGTGCGGGATCAGCTTCAGCACATGAAAGTCGTTGCTGAGCTGGAAAGAGAGGACCGGGTCACGCAGCTCCTTGCGCTTCACAAGCTCGATGTACTCGCGGGCTGACATGTTATCGGCATGCTTGCTGTAGCCAGGAATTCGCCCACCGGCGACAATGCGTCGCAGGTTCAGGTTCTCGCAGAGCGTCTTGCGCGCATCATAGAGCCGCCTGCCGAGACGCAGGTCCCGGTAGTCCGGATCCACGAAAATATCCGCGCCGTAGAGGGTATCGCCGTTGGGATCATGGGTATTGAAGTAGCCATTGCCGGTTATCTCCTCGTAGGTGTGCTTGTCACCGAAGCGCTCCATGTTCACGACCAGTGCATTCGAGGCCGCTACGACACGCCCGTCGTCCTCTATACAGATCTGGCCTTCCGGGAATCGCCGGATCTGCGATTCGAACTGATCGCGTGCCCAGGCACCCTCCCACTCCGGATAGATACGATTCATAATCGCCGCGATGTCATCATAGTCATCGAGACGCGTGTTGCGCAGAAGCAGTTCCTGGAAGCGCTTGCGCTTCTTCTGGCTGCTTTTCTTGCTGCTTTTCTTGCCGGCGTGATTCTTTTTGCTGGATTTGTCTCTGGACATGAATGATGGCCGGGAACTTAAAGCCCTATCTTAATCCCGACCGCAATCACTGTGAATTGCGGCATGTCACGAAAGCAACCGGATTCATGACCGAAAAGGACCGGATTCAGCGAGTCCGGGCCCGGGCATGATCTGCCAGTCCCGGACCCTGACTTGATCAGCTGTCGCTGACCTCGGAGGACCCAAGCCGCTCCCAGGGCTCTACTTCGAAGGCACTGGCTGCATCCTCGCTGCCCTCTTCCATGAAATCGTGCATCGTATCGTTGATGAAGTAGTCCCAGAAGTCGGCCTCATATTCCAGCACTTCAATATCAAATGCACCAGCTTTCTGCTGTTCCTGCAGGAACTCGCGATAGGCATCCAGCGGCTCGGGACCCAGTTGCTGGTAGATGATGCGACCGCCGTATTGCTCGTAGAGCGCGCGCCCAAGTTTCCAATGGTCGATCAGGGATCGCGCCATCTCGCGACGCATACTCTGGAATTCGGCGGCTTCCTCGGGCGTCAGTTCATTGACGGCGTGGAAGCCGTCGGCATCCATGGCCTCCTGCATCCTGGCGATCCAGGTCTCGATCTCCTCGTCAGTCGCCTTGAGACTATGCTCTGCGGCATAGCGATCGAACAGGCGCGTGAGGATGATCTGCTGCATCTCGGCAGAATCATCCGTGCGGATCTCCTCACCGAAAACAGTCGCGACAACGGGTACATCAAGGGGCCTGAACTCAATAATGGAGCCATCTGCCTTGGTCGCGAGGAAGAGATGACTCTCTTTGATCACATAGCTGCGCACCCACTGGAACTGCGCCAGATATCTCTCGGAGAGTGACCCCGGCGGGCAGAGTGCCTTCGTGGAGGCGATGGGACCGAACTCGAGCCGGCCCTGCGATTCCGATGTCCAGGAACCCTTGCCGCGAT
Source organism: Chromatiales bacterium (assembly GCA_050124335.1). Classification (GTDB taxonomy): domain Bacteria; phylum Pseudomonadota; class Gammaproteobacteria; order Chromatiales; family Chromatiaceae; genus Sva-25. The sequence goes on from JASFFK010000020.1 coordinate 11,584, forward strand.
TGCAGTCGGCAAGAATGGCGACACTGCCATCCTCGAGGAATTCAACGCGGTAGCCCGAGCGATCATCTGGCTGGTAGACACTGTCATCCATGGACATGATCTTGACGAGTTGCCAGCCCGTCCCCGCAAGCTCACTGGTGTTCTTTGCTGTGGAATCGGTCGATGCAACTGCAACAGCTGACAGGCACAACAGCAGCAATGCCATCAATAGCGGCATCATTCGGAAATACATGTGATCAACCTCCCTGAATCAATCCCAGAGGAACTTCATAGACTTCACCATTCTCGACTGTCACGACCCAGTTGTCACCCTCGAGCCGCGCCTTGACCTGCCTGTTGGTGGCATTGACATACTCTTTCATGAAATTGATCGTGAAGATTTCACCCAGCTGATTCTGTATGACCACAGAGCCCTGGCCGTCATCCATGCGAAGCACACCGGCAGGACAATTGCCGAATTCCGAATCACCGGCAGCCTTGCATCGCAGACGTGTTGTAGCGTCATACTCCTTCGTCGTGAAGGGATAGGTGTAGTTGTCTTCGGGTGTGTTGGAAGGATTCAGGGCGGCCGTATCCCAGTAGACATAGACACTCTCGTCTTTCAGTCGAAATATCTGTCCCTGGTCGCCCAGACCGCTCTGGCGATAGGCGGCATGCCCCTGCTTGTCGCGGTAATTACCAGGCCCGGCACCCTCAACAGGCATGAGGTCGTGCACGACGCCGTCGTCACGCGTGATCACGATATGGCCCTGTGCCTGGTAGAAACGGCAGGGAATCATCTTGCTGGCATGATCGGATCCACGCGGGTAGATATCGCAGCGGGCATCGACCGAATCAGCGATAACCGGTGTAGTGAAAAACAGCCCGGCAAGCGCCAGCAGGGTTGCAGGTTTATTCATTTTTGTTAGTTACCTCGTACCTGGTGATTTGATCCTGTATGACCTGCCCGTGACCTGTCGTCGCCAGTCAGCCGCAGGACTTCGTATTTCCATTGTAATTGCACTGCGAAGCCTGAGACAGGTCAGGCAGAAAAGAATTCCAGCTTTTTTTGTGCAGGCGCCTGTCGTCAGTCAATGTCTGCAGGCTGCTCGCCGTGATTGCGAATACGACATGACATTCCCGGCAGCAGGGCTGCCGGGCAATCACTCAGTGGTCTAGCTGATCGATCTCAGCGCAGATTCTGTTTGAAGTTCGGGATATCGGCGTTCAGCGCCTCGGAAAAATTTGCAAAGTCCATTGTCACGGAAACCAGTTCGACGCCCTCGAAGTTTGCGTTGCGGACATTCGCGTTACGCATGATCGTGCCACTCAGAACCGCATCCGTAAGATCCGCATCGGTCAGGTTGGCTTTTTTCATGTTGCACTCTTCAGCCGCAATGTTACGCATGAGAATGCCGGTCATATTGGCTTCCTGGAGGTTTGCCAGGTTGATCGCGCTAAAACCCTCTGTGTGATTGCTGCCGAGTACCATGCCTGACATGTTGGCGCGATAGAGATTTGCGGCATTGAGATGACTGTCCCGATAGTCCGCCTTTTCGAGGTTTGCTTCCTGTAATTCCGCATGAATCATGAGCAGGTTTTTGCCAGTGGTGCCGGAGAGATTGCAGTGACTGCAATCGGCATCGCACATGTCGACACGATCCAGGATGGCGCCGGTCAGATTGGCATTGCGCATGCTGACGTACCTGAGATCGGCATCGCTCAGGTCAGCCCCCGACAGGTCACAGCCGTCCATCACCGCAGCGCCGGAACGCCTGCTGCTGCCGATCCGGGCGGACTTGAGATTGGCACCATGCAGGTTGGCGCCGTCGAGATGCGCTCCGCGCAGCGAAGCACCGGAGAGGTTTGCACCGCTGAGATCGACATTGGTCAGATCCGAGTTGTCGAATCTTGTGCCCTGCAAATCTTGCCCTCTGAGGTCTGCATTCGCCAGGTCCATCTCACGCAGACATGCATCCTGAAGGGAATCCGCTTCGACTGTGAAAAGGACCTCACCGGTATCTTTTTCTTTAATCTCGACCATTGTTTTGCACCTTGTTATCTGGTTCTCAGGCCTGTAAACAGCCTTTATAGCAGCACGGTTACTGTATGAAAATATCAGGAATCTTCCTGCCTGGTGCGATCAAATCCATGGAAGCCTGATCGTCGTCAAGTTTCATGACACCAACCCCGTCGCAGTTTCTGCCTGGATGCACCCGGTAACAGGAATAAATCCGAAACTGACAAACGCTGCTTGATGCTATGGTGACTCCTGCATTGACTGCCAAGGCTGCTCTATGACAAGAACCTTGCTCCTGCTCGTCACGGTGATTGCTGTCTCGTTCGCGGGCTATCAACTCTATCGTTTCCTTGTGACGAGTACCGAAACGGTCATCGACGAAGCACATCTCTTCGACAGGGAAGAGGTCCGGAAGCTGGAGGATTACCATGCCTACCTGCTCGCAGAACACGGGATCGATTACCGGGTTCTGACGAGCCGGGACGGAGGAGATATCAACCACCTGGCAAACCGTCTCTTTCGTGAACATGCAATCGGCAGCCAGAGTCAACAGGGCCGCGGGCTGTTGCTCGTTATCGACAACACCAGCCGGCAGGTTCGCCTCGAGGTCGGCGTCAGCCTCGAAGCGGTCTTTGTCGATGCTTTTGTCGCCTATATCGAACGCGACCAGATGGTCCCGTTTTTCAGACGACAGAGGCTTGCCGATGGCATCCTTGCGACAACAGAGCTGATCATCACACGCGCACAGAATGCGGAGCAGAACAGGGGCTACCAGGATGAACTATGGTTCACGGGCAGCGCGGGTGCCGGTGCAACGATGGATATCGAGACGGCAGCACAACGCCGAACCAGTCAAGACCAGGTCCCCGGAGGCTCCTCACCACATCGGACACTGGATGCCTATGCCACTGCGATGGCATCCACGAACCTGCGTCCCGATCTGGAGATCTATACGCAGGATACACGCCGCATGCTCGCCGACTGGGTGGTCACACCAGCGCAGGCCGACAATGCTGCCCGGTCGATACGCCAGTGCGGTGAAGCAGAAACAGTGACTAGTGCAGATGGACAGCTTGCTGTCATGCGCTATCCGGTCGACAAGCGACAATGCAATCCCTACTTCTTTCGACTCGAGGAGGACCGCTGGCGGCTGGACCTGACCATGATGCAGCGTGCCATCCGATTCGGACGCAGCAACCAGTGGCACCTGGAACGGGGAGTCGAGCACCCCTACGACTTCGCCTTCACTGACTGGCAATTCGACAGGAACGGCTATCCGCACTGATCGGGGCAGGTTTCAGCACGGCACGAGAGGATGCCAGCAGGCACAAGCCTGCTCCCCTGCCCCTTCACAGCTGACAAGTGTCGGGGATTCACTTGCACAGTGATCCCCGCGATGGCTGCATCGATCGGCAAAGCTGCAACCCGGTGGCGGGTTATAGGGATCGGGCAATTCGGCCAGCTTGCCTGTGGCGTTATCGTCAGCTGCGGGCTTGCGGATGCTGGGGGCGGACTTGATCAGCAACTCCGTGTAGGGATGCCGTGGCCGACTGAAAAGTGCGCGTGCATCCGCCTTCTCGACGAACTGGCCGAAATACATGACCCCGACCCTGTCGCTGATACTTTCGACAACAGAGAGATCGTGGCTGATAAAGAGATAGCTGAGGTTGAACTCCTCTTTCAGTTGCTGAAGCAATGTCAGGATCTGCGCCTGGATTGAGACATCCAGCGCGGAGACAGGCTCATCCAGCACGAGGATCTCCGGTTGTGGTGCGAGTGCGCGCGCAATGCCGATACGCTGCGCCTGTCCACCCGAGAATTCATGCGGGTAACGTTGCAGATGATCCGGGACGAGGCCGACGGCATCGACAAGTTCAAGCATTCTCTGCCGGCGCACTGACTTGTCGAGTGTTCCCAGATGCAGCAATGGCGCCTCGAGGATCTGCCCGATGGTCTTGCGCGGATTGAGCGAGGCGATCGGGTCCTGGAACACGTACTGGATCGTTTTCGCAAGCGCGCTGCTGCCGGCGGGCATGGTTTCGCCAAACAGCCT
>JASFFK010000021.1:0-15100 GCA_050124335.1 Chromatiales bacterium
TGGTGACAACCTTTCCGTCCACCTTGAGGTATCCGGTTCCGCTGCGCCCCAGACCGCTGGGGCTTCCATACTGCAGTGTTTCGGCGCCCAGACCGTCGTATTTGAAATCAAATTCAATCGTGTGTTTTCCAGGAGCGAGTGCATCCGGGCCCTCCCACCTGACCCTTTCCATGCCGAACAGATTCCAGGTATAGACAGGCTTGCCTTTCAGCAGATAGAGGGCGTAGCCGGCAAAGCGGCCGCCATGGGTCACGATGATACCCTCGGCACCACCCTCGGGGATCTCGACCTCGGCCTTGATGTTGTAGGACGAGGCAAGAACATTTGGCGCATTGCCGTTGGGCGTCCCCGTGACTTTGCCGGAATAGGTGAAAACTGTTCGGCCTGCACTGAGGTTCGGCCGTGGCAGGATCGCGCGGGTGAAGGTGGTGGAATCCAGCGGGAGCACCTGGTTTTTCTCTGCTTCCTCCCAGAAGAGCTTTTCCAGCTCCCTGACTTTCTCCGGGTACTCGGCTGAAACATCGCTGAACTGTGTCCAGTCCTTGCTGAGGTCATAGAGCTGCCATGGCCAGGATGCAGGATTCTTGTCTGCCTTTCCGCTGTTGTCCCAGGGCAAGCGCACGACCTTGGTACTGAGCATCCAGCCATCGTGATAGATGGCATGGTCGCCGATCATCTCAAAGTACTGGGTCTTGCGTGTCGAGGGCGCGTCTGCGTTCTTCTCGTCGAAGGTATACATCATGCTCACGCCATCCATGGGATTCTGCTTGATACCGTCCACCTCTTCGGGCAGTGGAATTCCTGTCGCTTCGAGAATCGTTGGCGCAATGTCGATAACGTGATGGAACTGGTTGCGGATGCCACCCTTGTCCTTTATCACCTTCGGCCAGGAGATGGCCATACCCTGCTTGGTGCCGCCAAAGTGCGAACTCACCATCTTGGTCCACTTGAATGGCGTTCCAAAAGCCCATGTCCAGCCTATGGACATATGCGGATAGGTCTGGTCCGAGCCCCACGCATCGTAATACTGCATCTGTGCTTCAACCGGCAGATGAATGCCCTGTACTGATGCGACTTCATTGGGCGTGCCCGTCGGTCCGCCTTCTGAGCTGGTGCCGTTATCACCCGAGATGTAGATGATCAGCGTATTGTCGAGCCTCCCCAGATCCTCGACTGCCTGGATGACTCGGCCAATTTCATGGTCTGTATAGGCCACGTAAGCGGCGAAGACATCTGCCTGCTTGATAAACAGCTTTTTCTCGGTGTCGTTGAGCTGATCCCACTTCTTGATCAGATCCTCGGGCCAGGGGGTCAGCTTCGCATCCTCGGGGATGACACCAAGCCTCTTCTGGTTTGCGAAGATGGTTTCGCGTAGCTTGTTCCAGCCCTCGTCGAACAGCTTCATCTTGCTGATCTTTTCGATCCACTCAGGCGTGGGATGGTGCGGCGCATGTGTTGCGCCGGGCGCGTAATAGACAAAGAAGGGTTGATCCGGGTTCAGGGCGTCGACGGTCTTCATGTGGTCAATGGCTTCGTCCGCCATCGCAGTGATCAGGTTAAAGTCCGGATCGTCATCGTATGGGTAGATGTAGGTCGTGTTGCGGACCAGATTGCCCGGCTCCCACTGGCTGGTGTCCCCACCCATAAAGCCATAGAAGTGATCGAAACCCAGACCGATCGGCCACTGGTCATAGGGCCCGATCTTGCTGACCTGGAGATCCGGCGTATTGTGATTCTTGCCGAACCAGGACGTCACATAGCCATGACCCTTGAGGATCCTGGCTATGGTCGCATTGTCCTTCGTCATGATGGCGTTGTAGCCAGGATAACCGGTCGACAATTCCGGTATGGAGCCCGTCCCCATCCGGTGATGGTTACGTCCGGTGATCAGCGCTGCCCGAGTCGGCGAGCACACGGCCGTGGAATGAAAGTGGGTATAGCGCAAACCGTTTTCGGCAATACGGTCCAGGGCCGGCGTGGGAATGACGCCCCCAAAGGTGCCGGGCACACCGTAACCCGCGTCGTCGGTCATGATCAGGAGAATGTTGGGCGCACCCTTCGGCGGCACGACACGCGGCGGCCAGTAGGGTGTCGAATCGATGGCATTGCGTTCGATCTTGCCACCGAAGGCCGTATCAGGAGGTGGCGGAAGCTGCTTGCCATCGATGGTCGTGGTGGCGCTCGCCGAGCCCGGAACACCGGTGGTCTCGACAGCCGAAACGCTTGCAGCGACAAGACTCAATGCCGCAATCAAGGAAAATCGCCTTATGAGCGCCATCGTTATGGAAAGTTTATAACTCATACCATTCCTCATCTGTAGTTTCTATAAAAGACATACTAGCCACCCCGCACCAGGCAAGTCGGGAATGGCCGTGATTCATCGTCTGTTGTGTTGCATCAATAACGTGGTGCCAGCCTGCCTCTACTCGCTTCACTCGATGCATCAGAAAGGTAATCCTACACAGACAAGACAAAATGAGCGGTTTCAAAAACGACTCATAGCCGGCCAACACGGTTGACCGGACCACCGGCATTGCGCCCGATCCCGACGCGCCCTGCACCCGCTCCCGGAAGAACACCGATACCGGATCCAGGCCCAACTGTCGAACGCCTCACGACACCTGCATAGCTGACCGGTGTTGCAGGCCGTCCAATGACAGCCTCTGCGGTCTGGATGAGTCCCGCCGCCCGGTCAAAACTACTCTCTCCGTTTAATCCCCACACGATGACACCAAGTACGAAAAGGCAAGCGGATCTTTTCATGCACCGTTTTATTGCCCGGCTCCGGATGCGCCATGAGGCAATTCATCCAGTTCGCCGAGTTCATCCGGGCCGAGCTGCCTTGCACCGGACGGCGGTGTGAAGACAAAGGCTTCATCCGGTATATCAAGACCCGTTTTCCATCCCGTGACAGTCACTGTGTACTGAGGTGCACTGTTCATGGTTTTGCTGGTGACAACCATCTTGCATGGAGCAGGCCTGTCACCCGTCTCAACCCAGAGCTGCCAGTCCGTATCGAAATTGCGAAATGCAAGATGTTCGCACTCTTTCCACCCAATCACACCTCGCCCGATATGCTTTGCTTCCTGAACGCCGGCAGAGAGCTTTTCGAAGGAATTGGTCAGGAGCAAGTCTGCGCCCGGCAATGCAACGCCATGCCCCATTCTTATGAGTTCAATCAGTTCATCGATGGTGCCCTTTACATCCATCAATGCATAACCATTGATGCTCTTGCCATCGATGCCGAGTATTCTGCCGTCGAAAAACATCTCGACATCTGCATAGCCGCCAACACGGTACGCGCGCATCTTGTCGGGCCGTTTCAGCAGTGCGCCGCCCGAATTGGTGAACTGGATTTTCTCGAGTTCCGGCGTAATAACCTCGATATTGCTCTCGAATGTGAGCTCGATCGCCTGCTGGCTGCCAACATAGTCAGACATGGACTTGAGAATGGCCATTGCATCGTTATCTTCTGCGTGTACAGATGCGGCTGACAGCAGCAAGAAAGGTGCAATAACGAGTCGCAGGAAGGTGTGGACGAATGAGGCCTGCCCAGCCGCTCGTGAACAGACTGTTGCTGCATGATGATGGGTTGCCGGGATCGACTGATTATTGCCATTCATTGGTATCTCCCTTTTGACAAACTCAATTGACGTTAACCACGACATAGCGCCCGGCTGACGACTGATAGTAGGTCGAGCCACAGAGATAGAGTGATGTACCCTCGACAATCACTGTCTGACAGCTTCCTGGCAGTGTGTCGACATAGACTGATGTGGCAAAGATAGCCCGCCGTGTCGTCCGCCGGGCGACACCTGCATAACTGATCGGTGTCAGCGGCCTCCCGAATCTGGCTTCCGCATCCTGTACGGCGAATTTCAGGTCGAAAGCGAGATCTCCCATCAACCCGATAAATGCGATCAGTGTCGCGACAAGCACCGTTCTCATGATTGACTTGATCATTACGAATCAACCTCACACTCACTCGGAAATTTCTTTTCTCCTGGTTGCGAGTAAAGCAATGAACAGGCTTATCGGCTTGATATTTTCGGACTTTTATTTGATTATTCCAGACACGCCCTCTGGCAACTCCTTCAGTACTGATATCGATCAATCAAATGCAGGGTAACGAGAACCGATCTGCTGAAAACCTCCAAAGAGAGGGAATGGTTCGCATTGCCCCCCTTGCCTCAATCCCGACACTCCTGCAGGAACTTGGGTGTGATCCTGACCCCGTCTTTCAACAAGTTGAACTGTCACGGGAACTCTGGAACCACCCTGAAACCGAGATCTCGTTTATCTCGGCCAGCAGGCTGCTGGAGGCGTCTGCTGTCGCAACCGGTTGCGACCATTTCGGGGTTTTGCTTGGCGAACGGGTCGAACCCTCTTCTCTCGGCGTGGCGGGATTGATGCTGCGTTGCGCACCGGACCCGGGGGTTGCGATAAAGATGCTGCGCGATAACCTGAATCTTCATGATAGCGGGGGCCTGGTCACTTTCGAGACTGTCAACGAGATGGCCAGGTTTGGCTACCTCGTTATCCAGCCAGGCACGAGCGCGATCGATCAGATCTACGATCTCTCGATCGCCGTCGCCTGTAAAATCATGCGGGGACTTTGCGGTGATCACTGGTCACCGGCAAAAGTGCTTCTCTCAAGGAAAAGACCTCGCGATATCAGGCCCCATACAGATTACTTTCATGCACCGGTTGAGTTCGGTGCTGCTGCCAACGCAATCGAATTCCCTGTTTCCTGGTTGAACTATCCCAATCCAGGTGCTGACCCCCATCTCTTCAAATACCTGTCAGAGCGCGCAGGCGAGCTCCAGGCAAGGCACCGCACATCGTTACTCTCCAATCTGCAGCGGATCATGCTGAACGCGATCTTTCACCAACGCTGTTCAGTTGAATATGTCGCCGGGATGCTCGGAATGCATCAACGCACGCTGAATCGCAAACTGGTTGAGTTCAGCACCAGCTTCCGGCAGGAACTGGAAAAACAGCGCTTCGAACTGGCCAGGCAGATGCTTGCGAACAGCCACATTACGATGAACGAAATTGCTTCTGTGCTTGGATACTCGGACCAGGCTGCTTTCAGCAGGGCATTCAGACGCTGGTCAGGACACTCACCGTCCGCCTGGCGCTCTGCTGTTCAGAAGAAGAGCCATGAGTAGGAGAGTAAAGAGGAACACCCGGACTGTTTGCTCATCGCCCCGGGATATGAAACACAATCCCTGCCAGCAGATCAGCTATCGTGGCTGGAATCACACTCGATGAACAATCGCCGGGTCAAACCATGGCTTGATGACATAGCCGGGTGACCTGTTCATCGATCCCGATGGGCGCTGGTCAGGGCAAGTCCTGATGATTCGCCAGGATGGTTTCTGCGCGCGTAAGTTCCTGGCAACGGATTGGTGATGGCTGTTGCTCTTCACCCGTGTGCGCATTGCGAACCGCATGTTTAGGGGAGCCTTCTTCACGACGCTTGAAATAGAGCGTGCGGCGAATGCTGAATGTGGAAAATTCCGTGTCAACAGGGCACATGGTTCGTTACTTCATTGTGATGAACATGCAGGAGACTACAAGCCAGACATGACCGGATGATGACAAAGCCCCGGCATCAGCCTGGCACACTGGACACCGTGTCAAAAAAACTGACAGGTCACGGGGGGCAACCTGCCAGGAAAGATACCGGGAAAGGTTCCCGGATTTGGATGTGTGCGGGAGTCATCACCGCATGCATCCAGTGTAGGGCGAGCCCGCTGCCCGGACTTGTCAGTCGGCGCCAATGATTTCGCAAACCGCGCCAATCGATGCGGGCACTCTGCAGACTTCCTCGCAGGACCCGAAAGTCTTGCTGTCATTCGACATTTGTACGGCGTCCGGAATGTGCGAGAATCAGGTGCGGTGCAGGGCTGTTGAATTCGCGCTTCTCGCGCGTCAGGAATAACAAGAAATTGCACCCGATCCTCAAACCAGACCACCGGAAGACTATCGTGGAAGTTGAACTGCTCGAGATACGTGACTTTCTTGCCGAACACCCGCCATTCGACCAGCTTGCAGAGGAGACGCTGAACAAGCTGATCCCGGAAATCACGATCCGCTATATCCGGCGTGGTCGCGAATTCCCGCCAGCCGAGGGCGACCTGAGTGCGCTCTACGTCGTGCGCCAGGGCGCTATCTCGCTGTACGACAAGCGCAAGAAGCTCATCAGCAAATTGAGCGAGGGGGATCTTCACAGCCAGCACTGTATTGTCACCGACAGCAAGGTTCACCAGGGCGAGGCGATGGAGGACACCCTGCTCTATGCCCTGCCTTGCAACGTCATCGAGAAACTGCGCAAGGAGTCCGCCGATTTCGATACCTTCTTCGAGCAAAGTGAAGGTAAACGGCTGAAGAACGCACTGTCACGCATCTCCGGCGACACACTTGGCACATCGACCATGATGTCGACAAAAGTCAGCGACATCATCGAGCGAACCCCTGTCTGCATAGACCAGGACAGCACGATACGCGAGGCCGCCGTCAAGATGACCGACGAGCGTGTCTCCTCGCTGCTCGTGACCAGTGACGGGACACTGAGCGGAATATTGACCGACAAGGATTTCCGAACGCGCTGTGTTGCTGCAGGCGTCGATGCGGGACGCCCCGTCAGCGATATCATGTCGAACAGCATCAGCCACATCGACGGTAGTGTGTCAGCGTTTGATGCGCTCATGACCATGACGCAGGCCGGTTTTCACCACCTGCCCGTCATCGAGAATGGCGACCTCAAGGGAATGCTCACCGTCTCTGACCTGATTCGCCAGGAAAGCACCAGCGCTGTCTATCTTGCCGGCCAGGTACGCAAGGCCCGCAATCTCGACGAACTCATCGAGGCCAGCCGCAAATTGCCTGAATTGCAGCTATGCCTCGTGAATGCCGGTGGTACCGCACAGCATGTCGGAAACGCGATCACTGCTGTCACCGATGCCTTTACGATCCGCCTGCTCAAACTTGCCGAGGATAAACTCGGTCCTCCGCCTGTACCCTACGCGTGGGTAGCAGGGGGTTCACAGGCGCGCATGGAACAGTCGTCACACTCGGACCAGGACAACGGCCTGATCATTTCGAACGACATGAAACCCGAAGATGACCACTATTTCGAGGCACTGGCACGCTATGTGTGCGATGGCCTCAATGCATGCGGCTATATCTACTGTCCGGGTAACGTCATGGCCATTAACCCGGAATGGCGCCAGACACAAAAGGTCTGGGAGGGTTACTTCAACAAGTGGATCCAGACGCCGGAACCCATGGCGCTCATGCTGTCGAGCGTTTTCTTCGACCTGCGCATGGTGCATGGCGAGGACGCATTGCTCTCCGAGATCCGCAAGAAGATGCTGAAGCAGTCCCGGGAAAACGGCATCTTCCTGGCATTCATGACAGGCAATGCACTGAAGCATCGGCCACCGCTGGGTTTCTTCCGCGATTTTGTGCTCGTGCATGATGGCGAACACAACAACACGCTGGACCTCAAACACACAGGTATCGTGCCAATCATCGACCTCGCGCGCATCTACTCGCTGGCCGAAGGCATCCCCCACATCAGGACCATCGACCGTCTTGTGCATGCAGGCGACACACCGGCCCTCAGCAGCGAGGGATCCGCCAACCTGCTCGATGCCTTCGAATTCATCGGCACCCTGCGCATCCGGCACCAGGCGGAACAGATCCGCCGCGGCGAAAAAGCCGACAACTTTCTGCCACCGGAAAAGCTTTCGAAACTGGAGCGTGAACATCTCAAGGATGCATTCCGCGTTATCAGCACCATGCAGGAAACCCTCGGCTCGCGCTACCAGGCAGGGCGACTGGCCTGATGTTCGGGCGTTTCGTCTCTGCCGACAAGCGCAGACTGCGTCTGCTCGAGAAAGCCCCGGAGGGACCGGTCAGGGATTATCTGACCCATCCCTTTCCCGATGAGAGAGAGGGGATCTTCGACACCATGATCGTCTCGATGGACTTCGAGACCACGGGGCTCGATACACAAAAGGACGATATTCTCAGCATTGGCTATGTCGAACTGCAGCACAATGCGATCCGGCTGCACAGCGCGACGCATATCTACCTCGAAGCGCAACAGGCAATACCCGAGGCCAGCGCCGTGATTCATCGCATCACGGACGATATGGCCGCCGATGTCGGCAAGCCGCTCAGCAGCATCATGACCGACATGCTGGATTACCTGAAGGGCAAGGTGATCCTTGCGCACCATGCAGATATCGAGCGCACCTTCCTGCAGAAGGCCTGCAACGAGTTATGGGGGTTTGCCCCTGTCTTCCCGATGATCGACACGCTCGAACTGGCAAGGCAGTGGTTCGACCGCAGAAACATGCACTTCAGCCCCCATGAATTGCGACTGTTCAACCTGCGTGACCGCTACGGCCTGCCCCGCTACCCGGCCCACAATGCGCTGACGGATGCACTCTCGACGGCCGAACTCTTCCTTGCCCAACTCGATTATATTGGTGATGCTCACAAGCTTCGCCTGAAACAATTCCTCGTCAAAGGCAAATAATCCAAACCCGCGCCCCGGGTGCAGCGCCTGACAGATTCTGTAAAATGGTGCTGGCCGGAGGCAGGCAATGCCGCTCCGGTATTTTTACATTTTAGAAAATCATGCCAGCCCGCACGGCCCCGTCTTGCGGGTATTAGATGGAGACCATAAAAATGACGCTGAAAGTCGGTGTTTTTGTCGATGCTGAAAATGTCCGCTATAACGGCGGTTACCAGCTTCGCTATGATGTACTCAGAACCTTTGCCGGCCGCAACGACCGGCGCCTGATCCGCCTGAATACCTATGTCGCCTTCGACCAGGAGCGTGCTGCCGAGGATGCCGAGTACGCCAGAAAATCCTTTCTCTATCAGCAGCAGGCGCGCCAGTTTGGCTGGAAGGTCATCCTCAAGAATGTCCGGCGATTCACCAACGAGGAGGGCCAGACCACCATCAAGGCCAATGCGGATCTCGATATTGCTGTTGATGCGCTGACGCAGGCGGAGCATCTCGACGAGATCCTGCTCGTGACAGGTGACGGGGACTTCCAGCCCCTGGTGACGGCCCTGCAGAATCGCGGATGCCGCGTGGAGCTCATGGGCTTCGACAATGTCTCCCGCCAGCTGCAGCGCCAGGTGGATCAGTTCCACTCGGGTTTCCTGATTCCAAACCTTGTGCCAATCGCCTATGAGCCCAAAAACCAGTGGGGCCGCACGGGATCCTGCGTGCGTGGCATCTGCGCAAAGTGGTTCCCTGACAAGGGCTACGGCTTCCTCAGCTTTCTCGACCGCATCGACGACAACAGCTGGATCACCAACGCCCGCCTCAAGGACTCACCGTGGAAGAGCGTCTTTTGCCACATCAACGAGGTCGCGAGCGATGTCACCGAGGATGACCTCGTTCAGGGGGATACCGTGCTTGAATTCTATCTGCAGGAGAGTCCGCAGGAAGAGGATGGTCTCGTGGCCCAGAACGTTCGCCTGGTGCAGGCCTGAAGAAGGCGCATCCGGAACAGCCTACTTCAGATAGAAACGCAGCTTGCCGATCGACTCATCCATCTCGACCTGCAATGGAACGCGCTCCTCATCCTGAGAAATCCAGAGGTAAAGCGTTGGCTGTTTCTTGCCTTTCTTGGTCTCGACGATCGAGACTTTCCAGGCATCGTATTTCCTGCCACGAGCCTCGAGCGTCTCGGTGCCGGCAAGACTGACGTCGTAGCTCATCCTGTCCTTCCCGTTAGTGCCGGGAAAACGCTTTGAGTAGCCCTGGCTGTAAGGAAGGAAACGGGCCGTATGAATCATGGCCCAGCGATCGAGAGCGTTTTTTTCTATCTGCGAAGTCTTTCGGTTGCGTACGGCAGGCGTCTGTCCCCCATTGTGATCCGTCGAGACAAGCTTCGCCTCAGCTGCCGACAGCGACTCTCCTTTCGACCAGAGTTCCAGATAGGTAGCCTGGCTGCCGTCCTTCGAAATGGTCACGAGCTTGTGGCGGTAGCCGTAGGGCTGGTATTCGGACTTGTTCTTCTTTTCACGCTTCTCGAAGGCAATTGTCCGGGGCACTGGACCCTCGCTGAAGAAACTCTGGTAGAAGAAACGGGTCGGATAGAGCGACTCGAGCAGCTTGTGATTTTCCGAGCTCATGCGAACCCTGGTGTTGAGGCAACTGCCACGACCGTAACAGGAACCAAGCTTGCGGGTCTCGATGCTGCCATCAGCCAGGCTTGCCCAGCTGAATGCTGTCATGGCTCCCTTGAACTTGATCGTGTAATTGAAGGTCTCTGCGCTTGCCAGGCTGGTCACCAGCAGCAGCAAGATCGCCAGGATCGTCCTCATGTTGTTCCCGTATGGTTGTCGAATTACACTGCAGTATGACAGATTAGCGTGCCCGGAGTTCACGATTGAAAACAGCTTCCCTTCCCGAAAAAAAGGATGTTCATCATTTTCACCTTGATGAACACGAGAAGATGGACAAGAGAATCCGGCGTGCCTACACGCGACTTCGGGAACACCCTGAAACGCACAAGAGCCATCTCTTTCAGGGTAGATACGAAAACATCTACCCGCCGCGCGCAGAGTTTCCCGAGATCGAACCGCTTCTCGAATGGATCCTCGGGAACAGCCGTGACCTGCTTGGTCACGTCAGCGATGAACTCGGAATCGCATTCTGGTTCAACGAGATGCAACCCGGTGACAAGACAACGCTGCACACCCACAATGACGGCGATGAGCTGCTTTCCGGAGTCTATTATCTCGAGGTACCGGAAGACTCCGGGGATATCATCTTTCACTTCACCGGAGAAACAGCCTCCTTCACCCCCGCTGCCGGTGACCTCTTCCTGTTCTCGCCTGCCTTGCCACATGAAGTCGGGGAAAACCGCAGCCACAACGTTCGTCTCTCGGTTGCTTTCAATATCGGTATTCGCATGGCCGATGACGCTTGACATTCAGCGGCGTTCGATCAGAATTGGGCACCTTCATAGCGGCGGAGTAGTGTGAGAATGGCCACATCACCTGAAGAACTGACTGTCACCTGGGAAGAGGACGGCATCGAGGTCATCAAGGAGCTCGACAAGCGCATTCTGTCGAAAGGCGCCTGGACAACAATTCTCTTTCGTTACCAGGACTGGAACCGCAGCAAGCAGGAATACAGTGGGGACAAATACACGATCCGTCGTTACCAGAAACGCAACGGCCAGTACCAGCAAAAGTCGAAATTCAACATCTCGAGCAGGGATCAGGCACAGCAGATCGTGGATGCCCTGAATGAGTGGCTGAAGGACTAGTCACTGGACCCCGGGCCTGATGATCCCGGGCCACTGCTCCATCTCATCCAGGATCGCTTCCTCTTCCTGCGTCAGATCGCCCTGGTTACGCAGGTCTGCAAGCTCATCGGCAAAGCTCTCACTGGTCAGACCGGTACCATCAACCCCCTGTTCCAGGCGCTCGCTGCAAAACGCCGTCCAACGCTCTTTCTCTTCCGGCGTCAGCGTCTCCGGCCAGTTCCTGGCCCTGTAGCGAAAATAGAGCGTCTTCAGGCGCACATCCCTGAAGCCGGGTTTCCAGGATGCAAGCTCATCGGGCTTGCTGTTCCTTACACGCTCGCAAAGCTTGCGGTCTGTATCCTGAAGAAATCCGCCATAGAGGGCCATGTCAGCATCCCGGGGAGATTCAAGGCCGAGCGTTTCACTGAAGACAGCCTCGAGCGTCCCGGTGAGCCCTGTGTCCGCTAACAATTGCTGCCTGAATTCCCCGGCCTGTTGCAGATCGATCTGCCAGCGCTGCGCACTCTCCTCTGTCAAAGTGGCAACAGGCGCGATCGCAGGCGACTTGTTGATGTGCAGGGTTTTCAGCGGCGGTCGCTGCTGCCCCTCCGGCAACTCCTCGCGCCTGGTGTAAAGCAGCTCGCGGATGGTATCACTGTCCTGTTTCAGCAGTACCGAGGGGTCGTGGCGAAGATCATAGACGATAATGCCGTTACTGTTTGTCGGGTGCTGGATCAGGGGTAGCACGGGGGCAATGGAGCCAAACTCCGCAGGATACATGCCACTGGCGTGCAGCAGGATCTCGTGGTTTTGCAGGTCGATCAGTTGCTGCACGTTGCGTTTGAGTCGCAGGTTGAAATAGTAATCGAAGAGGCGCGGCTGTGTTTGCCGCACAAGCCGCGCGATGGCGATGGTCGCATGCACATCCGCCAGGGCGTCGTGAGCGTCCTCGTGGGCAATACCGTTCGCCACGGTGAGCTGGTCAAGCCTGAAACTCGTGATGCCGGGCTCCCCTTCCCGTTTGGGCCATGTGATCCCTTCAGGGCGCAGCGCATGTGTCAGGCGCAGCAGATCGAGAATATCCCAGCGGCTGTTCCCGTTCTGCCACTCGCGGGCATAGGGGTCGAAAAAGTTGCGATAGAAACCGAAACGGGTGACCTCGTCGTCAAAGCGGATACTGTTATAGCCGACTCCGCAGGTGCCGGGCTTTGAAAGCTGCTCATGGATCGTGGAAAAAAACTCGGCCTCTCGCACGCCACGCTCATCAGCCTGCCGGGGTGTCAGGTGCGTCACCAGCGCAGACATCGGGTGCGGCAGGTAGTCCACCGGAGGCTTGCAGTAAAGCATCACGGGTTCGTCGATGACGTTCAGCTCAAGATCAGTCCTGATACCGGCAAACTGTGATGGCCGGTCATAGCGCGGGTCGATGCCCCAGGTTTCGTAGTCGTGCCAGAACAGGCTTGTTGACGGCATGATATAGTTTGGCAAGGATAAAAGTCAGTTGAGCTTAACCGATGGCGTTGTCAAAAACACCCTTGATCTCGGCGATACTGCAGTTCGCTGACGGTTTGAAATTCAGGCAACTCTTCCTTATCACAGCCGCGCTGTTTCTTCTCAACCTGATTATTCCAGACCCGATTCCTTTTTTTGATGAACTGATCCTCGGCCTGCTGGCATTGCTCTTTGCTTCCTGGAAAAGGAGTGGCAGTCAACAGAAGCCTTCGGCCGACCCATCGGTCATCGAGGGTGAGGTCGTCAGCAGGAAGACATCGAAAGAGAACCGTCCATAAAAAAACCGCGGCAGTTGCCGCGGTTCTTCGGGAAGGAAGCGGTGCTCAGACCTTTTCCTTGATACGCGCGGATTTACCGGAGCGCTCGCGCAGGTAATAGAGCTTCGCACGGCGCACGTCGCCACGGCGCTTGACCTGGATTTCCGCGACACTGGGGCTGTAGGTCTGGAAGACCCGCTCGACACCCTCGCCGTGGGAAATCTTGCGAACGGTAAACGCAGAGTTCAGACCGCGGTTGCGCCTCGCGATGACAACACCCTCGAAAGCCTGAAGACGCTCACGATCGCCCTCTTTGACCTTGACCTGTACCACGACAGTGTCACCCGGACCGAAGTCAGGGATATCGCGCCCCATCTGTTCCGCTTCAAGTTGCTCAATGATGTTGCTCATTTCATTGTTCCTCGTTGGTCTGCTGCTCATGGGCAGCAATATAAGCCTTTAACAATTCTGTCTCTTCGGCATTCATCTGCCGTTTTTCCAGCAGGTCCGGGCGTCTCTGCCAGGTTCGTCCCAGTGACTGCTGCAGTCGCCAGCGGCGGATCAGTTCGTGATTGCCGCTGCGCAGTATATCCGGTATCTCCATGCCGTCGATCTCTTCGGGCCGCGTGTAGTGCGGACAATCCAGCAGACCATCGACATGCGAATCCTGTTCAGCCGAGAGCTGGTGACCGAGTGCTCCCGGCAGCAACCGGGTAATCGCATCGACCATGATCATCGCGGGCAACTCGCCACCCGACAGGACATAGTCCCCGATTGACCACTCCTCGTCGATCTCGCTCTGCAACAATCGCTCGTCGACACCCTCGTATCGACCGGCAACAAGTACCAGGCCGGAAAGACGACTCATTTGCGAGACAGCCTGTTGCGTCAGGACCCGGCCCTGTGGACTCAGGTAGACGACCTTGCTGTCCGGTGCAACGTCACGTGCTGCCTTGATCGCATCCCTTAACGGCTCGACTTTCATCACCATGCCCGGGCCACCGCCATAAGGCCGGTCATCGACCGTCCGATGGACGTCCGTCGTGTATTCCCGCGGGTTCCAGCAATGAAGCTCGATCAGCCCCTTGTCCAGTGCCCGGCCGGTAATACCCTCGCTCAGGGCATCGAACATGCCGGGGAACAGCGTCACGATATCGAATCGCAACCTCAGAACTCCGGATCCCAGTCGACGACGATGCGTCCCTGTTCGAGATCGATCTGCTTGATCACCTGCTCAGGGATATAGGGGATCAGGCGCTCCCTCTCCCCCGCGACGACCAGTACATCGTTCGCACCTGTCTCCATGAGATGGTCAACCTGGCCAAGCTCGGTGCCATCCACACAAACGACAGTCAATCCTTCGAGATCTGTCCAGTAATACTCGCCGGGTGCAGTATCGGGAAGTTCATTCCTGTCGACTGCCACATCGGCATTCAGCAGTTTTGCTGCAGCATCGCGGTCATCGATGCCTTCCAGCTTGACCACGACACTCTTGCCATGGCGGCGCCCCTGCTCGACGCGTAATCGTTTCCAGCCACCCTGCTGCCTGACCCACCAGTCGGGGTACTTGATGATCCCTTCGCGTGGCTGCGTGTCCGAATAGACCTTGAGCCAGCCCTGAACGCCATACAAGCCTGACAGGCGGCCAAGTACAACCATCCGCTCGTCTGGCCCGGTCTCCAGGGACATCGCGTTGCGCTGTTTAGGAAGCAGCGGCCTCTTTGCGATAACCTTTAAGAAGATCGCCGACGCGTTCGGAGGTCTGGGCACCCTGGCTGACCCAGTGATCGACGCGGTCAAGCGCGATACGCAGACGCTCTTCACCGCCTTTGGCCATCGGGTTGAAAAAACCGAGACGCTCGATGTAACGACCGTCGCGCGCATTGCGGCTGTCGGTCACGACCACATGATAGAACGGCTTTTTCTTGGCGCCGGTTCTGGAAAGTCGAATGGTAACCATGATTTACCCTGAAAATAGTTAATGCTGAACCCGCCTGAGCGAGTAAACCGGGCATTGTACTGATTTTTCAGGGAAAGTGA
>JASFFK010000022.1:0-15073 GCA_050124335.1 Chromatiales bacterium
GAAGTAGAGATTGTCCCAGTGGTAACCAAGCCATTCGACATCCTTCTTGATTGCCTCGACGAACTCTTCCTCTTCCTTCTGCGGGTTGGTGTCATCAAAACGCAGGTTGCAGATGCCCTCGTAATCCTCGGCGATGCTGAAGTTGAGCACGATCGACTTTGCATGGCCGATATGCAGGTAGCCGTTGGGTTCCGGAGGGAAGCGGGTTGCGATTTTCGAATGCTTGCCGCTTGCCAGGTCGGACTCGATGATCTGGCGGATAAAGTTGGTTTTGGTCTCTTCCATTGTCAGGCTGCCGATTCGATGAAACTGATGGCCATGTCGATACGTCGCAGGCAGGTCTCCCTTCCAATGAGCCGGAGTGTCAGGTCCAGGTCTGGAGAAGGGGCACCGCCCGTCACAGCGATCCGCAACGGCATGGCCACCTTGCCGAACCCGACACCGAGCTCTTCAACCGTCGCAGCGACAGCCGCATGCAGCGGTTCGCGCTGCCACTCTTCCAGGGCAGCGAGCTTCGCGGAAACTGCGCGCAGGGCCTCCGTCGCCTCGCCTCTGAATGCCTTTTTCGCTGCCGCCGGATCGAACTCTTCGAAGTCCTCGTAGTAGAAAGTGCTGATCTCGGCAAGTTCAGTGAGTGTCCTCGCCCGTTCGCGTTGTGCCTCGCAGACTGCAACCAGGTGATCACCGACCTCGACATCGATCCCGCGCTCCTGGAGGTGCGGGGCAAGCAGGATCGCGAGATGCTGCAGGTCACATTCCTTGATGTACTGCTGGTTGATCCACTGCAGTTTTTCGGTATTGAAACTCGATGGCGCACGATTGACATCCTTGAGATCGAACAGCCGGATCATCTCCTCGGTACTGAAGAGCTCCTGGTCACCGTATGACCAGCCGAGACGGACGAGGTAGTTCAGCAACGCCTCTGGCAGGTAGCCCTCCTCTCGGTACTGGATCACGCTGACTGCGCCGTGGCGCTTGGAGAGGCGCGCACCGTCGTCACCGAGAATCATGGGCACGTGGGCGTACTCGGGCACCGGCAACCCGAGTGCCTGCAGCAGATTGATCTGGCGAGGCGTATTGTTGAGATGGTCATCGCCACGGATCACATGCGTAATTTCCATGTCCGCATCATCGATGACGACCGTCAGGTTATAGGTAGGTGAGCCGTCTGTACGGCGTATGATCAGGTCATCGAGTTCGCTGTTGCTGAATCGGACCTCTCCGCGGATGTGATCCTGGAAAACGATATCGCCGCTTTCGGGATTGCGAAAGCGAATGACATGCGGCTCGTCCGCCGATATCTGCCTGTTGCGGCAGTGGCCGTCATAGCGCGGCTTCTGCTTGTTCTGCATCTGCTCCTCGCGCAATGCCTCGAGGCGCTCCCTGGAACAGTTGCAGCGGTAGGCGAGCCCGTCCTCCATGAGCCTTTCGATAGCAGCATCGTAGTGCGCGAACCGTTCCGTCTGGTAGAAGGGTCCCTGGTCATAATCGAGATCAAGCCACTCCATGCCCTGGAGGATGGCGTTGACCGACTCCTTCGTGGAACGTTCGAGGTCTGTATCCTCGATGCGCAGCACAAACTGGCCACCATGCTTTTTCGCATAGAGCCAGGAGAAGAGAGCGGTGCGTGCTCCGCCAACGTGCAGGAAACCCGTCGGGCTCGGGGCAAATCTGGTACGGACTGTCATGGTGTTCCATGGAAAATTCTGAAGCCGCTATTCTAGCAAAGAGAAAGGCGGCCTGATGGCCGCCTTTCTGCCTCTGCCGGGATAATTTTGCGGTTCAGTTCTCGATGATGGTCACACCGATTTCGTCTCGCAGCTTCGCGACATAGCTGTCGAAGGTCATGCGCCCGCGCGATGCTGCGATCTCCTGGCGAACCTTGTCACGCTCTGCCTGGTCAATCGCAGCCGGGTCGGCATCCTTCACAGCGTGCAGGCCGACGATTGCATAGCTGCCAGAGGCAAGCTCGACTGTGTCCCAGCCCACGGCATCCTCTCCCGGTGCGGACATGGCGAAAACCTTCCGCCTGACTTCTGCCGGCACACCCTCTTCCTCGCGCCCGATCTCTTTCTCATTTTCGACGCTGAAGCCGGCCTCTTCGGCGACTGCCCCGGGATTCTGGCCACCCTCGATCTTCTCGAGTAACTCAGCGGCCTTGTCAGCGACAAGGTTACTGCGCTTCTCTGTTTCCAGGATGCCGCGAATGACGCTACTCACCTCGTCCAGCGGCTTGATGGCCTGAGGCTCGTAATCAATGACGCGGGCCACGATGTAATCATCGACCGAGAGTTCGATGATGTCGCTGTTGAAGCGACTCTCGAGTGCATCGGGCGCGAAGACCGTGCTGATGATTTTCGGGTTGCTGAGTTGGCCGATGCCGTCTGTCTTCGGAACCCAGTCACTCTGGCGAAGTTCGAGGCCGAGTGCCTCGGCCGCCGGATTGAGGCTGTCCGGCGTTGCATAGGCGAGATTGCCGAGCTGGTCATACTTGTCTGCAAAGAGTGTTTCAGCCTCCTGGCGTTTCAGTTCAGTGGCAATCTGGTCCCTGACTTCCTCGAAGGGCTGCAGTTCACCACCCTCGATTTCGGTGACCTGAATGATGTGATAGCCGAACCGCGAGCGGACGGGTTCGCTGATTTGACCTTTCTCCAGGCTGAAGGCGGCATCCTCGAAAGGCTTCACCATGATGCCACGCTTGACCAGACCCAGGTCACCGCCTTTTGCCGCGGACCCGGTATCCTCGGAGTATGCTGTTGCCAGCGCTGCAAAGTCCCCTCCTGCATTGAGTTCCTCCAGGATGCGTTCTGCCTCTTTCCTGGCATCCTCATCACTGCGGTTGGCATCGACCTTGATGAGAATATGGCGTGTACCGCGCTGTTCCTCACTGATGAACTGCTTCTGCTTCTCCGGATCGTCATAGAAGGCGCGGACCTCCTCGTCGTCGACAGTCACTGTCTCTGCAATGCTGTCGAGATTGAGTTCGACATATTCCAGGCGCACTTGCTCGGGTTTCGGGAACTGCTGCTGGTTCGCGTTGTAATATTCTTCTATCTCCGCGTCGGTAATCGCGGGAATCTCCTGCGCGCTGGCGGCATCAACAGTGATCCAGCTCGCGATACGCTTCTGATTTCTGAGTCTCAGCAAGGCATCGATCTCTGCATCCGTCACAGGTTCGGTATCGGACACGGCACTGCGCAGTATCTCGCTCCCGAGGCTGGCACGAATCTGTTCCTCGAAAGCTCTCGAGGAGCGGCCACTCATGCTCAGCGCCTGCTTGTAGGCTTCCGGGTCGAACTGGCCGTTACGCTGGAAAGACTCGATGCTGCTGATCTCCTCGGAAACCATCTGGTCACCGGCACGTATCCGCAGATCTGCCGTCTTCTGATTCAGCAACTCCTCGTTGATCAGTGAATCCAGCACCTGGGCGCGCAGTATCTCGTCAGTAAAAATATCCGGCAGTCTTCCGCCGAACTGCTGGGTGAGCCTGGTGCGGTAGTTATTCACGTTGATATCGAGCGCACGCTGGGTGATCTCGACGTCACCGACTTTTGCAACAGCCGGTTCGCTGCCACCACCGGTGTATTCATGGATGCCCCAGAGGGCGAAGGGAATACTGATGAGTATGACGATGACATAGGCTATCCAGCCCTGAGCTTTATCGCGTATTGTTAGCAACATGGTGCTTCTCTTTCACGTCGTCTGGTTGTGTATCGTTTACTGCCGGTCTTGTCGGCATAAAAAAGGGGCATCCAGTCAATGGATGCCCCGTTCGTATATGGCGGAGTGGACGGGACTCGAACCCGCGACCCCCGGCGTGACAGGCCGGTATTCTAACCAACTGAACTACCACTCCTGATAGTGGTGGGTGCTGAGGGGATCGAACCCCCGACCCTCGCCTTGTAAGGGCGATGCTCTCCCAGCTGAGCTAAGCACCCACATCTGTGGAGAGCGTATGCACAAGGCAACTGCCTCCCCGTCGTGAGGCGCGCTAGTTTACAGCATCCTTGAGTGCTTTGCCAGCTTTGAATGCCGGATTTTTGGACGCCTTGATTTTGATGGTTTCGCCGGTGCGGGGGTTGCGACCTTCACGTGCTGCACGCTCACGCACAGAGAATGTTCCAAAGCCTACGAGGGAAACAGTGTCACCCTTTTTCAGTGCATCGGTAATGGCATCGGTCATGCCGTCGAGCGCCCTGCCAGCTGCCGCTTTCGAAATATCTGCTGCATCAGCAATTGCGTCGATCAGTTCACTTTTATTCATTTGGTATTTCCTCTTTAGTACTGCCGATGTGACTCGCCACATCTGTTCATCTATTTTATTGGTGGTGCTGCCTGTCAAATGAGCATTCCAGCACGTGCTGCATTCCACAGTAGAGGGCGATTACACACACTGGGAATATGGGTGTCAAGCGTCATTGCCGGCAATTTATGAGCCCCTTCGCGCGCATCTCTCCAGCAGTAGTACCCAGGGGCTTGATTCAGTGGAGAATTCGACTGGAGTCCTGCTTATCTGATTTTTTTCAAAAGGATGGAATTCCTTCCATGGAATGCCACTGCCCGCCGTCATCAATGCTTGACGACACCGCTCTTCTTGCTGCTGCGGCGCTTTGTAGAAGCCCGCGGCTTCGCTGCAGAAGCTTCCTCGGACTCATCGCCAGGTTCGGGCATATGCGTCAGGGCCAGATCGAGTACTTCGTCGATCCACTTGACGCTCTTGATTTCGAGCCCTTCCTTGACGTTATCTGGAATCTCTGCAAGGTCCTTCTCGTTTTCCTGCGGGATCACGACCGTCTTGATGCCGCCACGCAAGGCTGCAAGCAGCTTCTCCTTCAGACCGCCGATTGGAAGGACCTCACCGCGCAGCGTGATCTCACCGGTCATGGCAACATCGGCGCGGACAGGAACTCCGGTCAGGGCAGAAACAAGCGCTGTGCACATGCCGATACCGGCACTTGGACCATCCTTCGGCGTTGCGCCCTCCGGAACGTGAATGTGGGCTTCCTGCTTGGTATAGAAATCAGGTGCGATACCGAGCGTTTCCGCGCGGCTCCTGACGACTGTCATGGCTGCATGGATGGACTCCTTCATGACGTCGCCAAGCTGGCCTGTCAACGTCATGCCGCCCTTGCCGGGCACGAGTGCAGCCTCGATACGAAGCAGCTCGCCACCGACTTCCGTCCAGGCAAGCCCGGTGACCTGTCCAACCTGGTCCTGCTCGTCGGCAACACCGAAGCTGAAGCGCCTGACGCCGAGATACCTGTCGATCTCCTTCGGCGTGACACGTATGGTCCTGGCCTTGCTCTTCTTGAGCAATACATCCTTCACGACCTTGCGGCAGATCTTGGCAATCTCGCGCTCGAGGTTGCGCACACCGGCCTCGCGAGTGTAGTAACGAACGATGTCGCGGATCGCTTCCTCGGTGATCTCGAGTTCTTTCTCCTTGAGACCGTTGTTCTCCTTCTGCTTCGGTACCAGGTACCGCATGGCAATGTTGGTTTTCTCGTCCTCCGTGTATCCGGACAGGCGGATCACCTCCATCCGGTCGAGAAGCGCAGGAGGGATGTTCATGGTGTTCGCCGTGGCGACGAACATGATCTCGGAGAGATCCACGTCAACTTCCAGGTAATGATCCTGGAAGGTGTGGTTCTGCTCGGGATCGAGCACCTCGAGCAAAGCCGAGGCGGGATCACCACGGAAATCCATGGCCATCTTGTCAATCTCGTCGAGCAGGAACAGCGGGTTGCGAGTTTCGATACGGCTGAGATTCTGGACGATCTTTCCGGGCAGCGCACCGATATAGGTACGGCGATGACCGCGAATTTCGGCCTCGTCACGCACACCGCCAAGCGCCATGCGCACGAACTTGCGCCCTGTCGCCTTGGCGATGGACTGGCCAAGCGAGGTCTTGCCGACACCGGGAGGTCCTACGAGGCAGAGAATCGGCCCCTTGAGCTTGCGGACACGCTGCTGCACGGCGAGGTATTCGAGAATGCGTTCCTTGACCTTTTCCAGGCCATAGTGGTCGGCATCGAGCACGCCTTCGGCGCGGCCGATGTTGTTGTTCACACGCGAGCGTTTCTTCCAGGGCACGTTGACCAGAGTGTCGATGTAATTGCGCACCACGGTCGCTTCTGCCGACATCGGTGACATCATCTTGAGCTTGTTGAGTTCGGTCACGGCTTTTTCCCGTGCCTCTTTCGGCATACCGGCCTTCTCGATGCGCTCGGAGAGTTCCTCGATCTCGTTGGGCGCGTCTTCCATCTCGCCAAGCTCTTTCTGAATGGCTTTCATCTGCTCGTTCAGATAGTACTCGCGCTGGTTTTTCTCCATCTGCTGCTTGACGCGTCCACGGATGCGTTTCTCAAGCTGCAGAACATCGTTCTCCTCTTCCATCTGTCCCATCAGATGTTCGAGGCGTTGCTGCACATCGGCGACCTCAAGAACACGCTGCTTCTCGTCAAGTTTCAGTGACATGTGTGCAGCCATGGTGTCAGCCAGCCGGCTCGCGTCATCGATACTGGCGAGAGACGTCAGCACCTCGGGCGGAACCTTCTTGTTGAGCTTGACGTACTGGTCGAACATGGAAATTGCAGAGCGCATGAGCACGTCGGTCTCGCGCTCGCCAAGCGTCATGGTTTCTTCCATGCGCTGCGGGGAACTGCGATAGAAATCTTCGGCTTCGAGGAAGTTGCCGACGTGTACACGATAGGCGCCTTCGACGAGAACCTTCACAGTACCGTCAGGAAGCTTCAGAAGCTGAAGGATATTGGCGAGAGTGCCGATCTCGTACATCTCGTCGGGACCCGGGTCGTCGACATCTGCGCTGCGTTGTGCAACGAGCAGGATCGGCTGGTCATTCTGGGTAGCATGGTCGAGTGCTCGAATCGATTTCTCGCGGCCCACGAAAAGCGGGATCACCATGTGGGGGTAGACGACAACATCGCGCAGCGGGAGTACGGCAACATCCGCTGGTAATTCGACATGACCGCCCTTGGATTTGTGTTTTGCCATGAAGCACTCTCTCTAGTTGAGCCCCGGCAAACATTGCCGGGGCCAGGTATGAAGGATTGGATGCATCGCGCGTTCAGGTTGCGATGCTTTTGGTTGCTCAGTCAGAGACAGCGAGTTGCTGGTCGCCGCCTTCAATGATGATATAGGGGTCGGTGTCGCCGGATACAACCGTCTCATCGACAACGACCTTGGAAACATCATCCATCGAGGGGAGGTCATACATGGTATCGAGCAGGATTTGCTCGAGAATCGTGCGCAAGCCGCGAGCGCCGGTCTTGCGCGCCATGGCTTTGCGGGCAATGGCATAGAGCGCGTCCTCGCGTATCTCGAGTTCCGCGCCTTCCATTTCAAACAGGCGGGCATACTGCTTGGTCAGGGCATTCCTCGGCTCGGTCAAAATCCGGACAAGCGCCTCTTCGTCAAGCTCCTCGAGTGTGGCAACAACAGGGAGACGACCGACGAATTCCGGTATGAGACCGTACTTGATAAGGTCCTCGGACTCGACATTGGCGAAGATCTCACCGAGATTTCTCTCCTCGTCCTTGCTGCGCACCTCCGCTGAAAAACCGATGCCGCCCTTCTCGGAACGGTCGCGGATGACTTTCTCCAGCCCGGCAAAAGCGCCGCCGACGATGAAAAGAATGTTGCCCGTGTTCACCTGCAGGAACTCCTGCTGGGGATGCTTGCGCCCCCCTTGCGGAGGGACAGAGGCGACTGTGCCTTCGATCAGTTTCAGCAGGGCCTGCTGGACACCCTCGCCTGAGACATCGCGGGTGATGGACGGGTTGTCGGACTTGCGTGATATCTTGTCGATCTCGTCGATGTAGACGATGCCACGCTGCGCCTTCTCGACATCGTAGTCGCATTTCTGCAACAGCTTCTGAATGATGTTCTCGACATCCTCGCCAACGTAGCCTGCCTCGGTCAGCGTCGTGGCGTCAGCGATCGTAAAGGGAACGTCGAGCAGGCGCGCCAGCGTTTCCGCCAGGAGTGTCTTGCCCGAGCCGGTTGGCCCGATAAGCAGGATGTTGCTCTTGGAGATTTCAACGTCATCCTTGTGACTAGCCGCAGAGGCGATTTCGAGGCGCTTGTAGTGGTTGTAGACCGCAACCGAAAGCACCTTCTTGGCGCGCTGCTGGCCAATGACATACTCGTCGAGCGATTGCTTGATCTCGTGCGGTCTCGGCAGCTCCTTGCGGCCTTCCGTCGTGGTTCCCTGGATCTCCTCGCGAATGATGTCATTGCAGAGCTCGACACACTCGTCGCAGATGAAGACCGATGGACCGGCGATAAGCTTGCGCACTTCATGCTGGCTCTTTCCGCAGAAAGAGCAATAGAGAAGCTTGTCATCGCCGGAGTTCTGTTTATCGTCGCTCATGCATGGATCCCTGAATCGAGTCTGGTACTGTCTTTGGCCTTGAAAATAATCATATCGGATTGCCGGAATATGGCAAGCACCGCTCTACCGCGTTTGAGATGCGGAATTGATTCAGAACAAGTCCTTGAAAAAAAAAGAAAACCCGCTCGCGGCGGGTTTTTTCGTGCGCAGACGGTGCACTCAGGCAGGACGGTGCGAGAGAACCTCGTCGATCAGACCGTATTCTACGGAGGTTTCAGCACTCATGAAGTTATCACGCTCGGTATCCTCGCCGATCTTTTCGAGCGGCTGGCCTGTATGGTGCGCGAGGATGCCATTGAGCTTCTCGCGAATCAGCAGGATCTCGCGGGCATGGATCTCGATATCCGAGGCCTGTCCCTGGAAACCGCCAAGTGGCTGGTGGATCATGGTGCGTGAATTGGGCAGACAGTAGCGCTTGCCCTTTTCTCCCGCTGCCAGCAGCACGGCGCCCATGCTCGCGGCCTGGCCGATACACATGGTGCTGACATGCGGACGAATGAACTGCATGGTGTCGTAGATCGCAAGCCCCGCCGTGACCGAACCACCCGGCGAGTTGATGTAGACATGAATGTCCTTGTCAGGGTTCTCGGATTCGAGGAACAGCAACTGCGCGACAATGAGGTTCGCCATGTGATCCTCGATCGGGCCGACGATAAAGATCACGCGCTCCTTGAGGAGGCGGGAGTAGATATCATAGGCACGCTCGCCGCGGGAAGTCTGCTCCACGACCATGGGAATCAGGCCGATGTTGCTGACATCCTGCGCCCCGTTGGTGATCTGGTCACGCATCTGCTGCTTCTCCTGTTGTCGAGCTGTCAAGCCAGCTCCTGGAAAGTTGATTGCTGGTCGACCACGTTAACCTGACTGGTGATCCAGTCAACCACCTGGTCTTCAAGGACAAGATTTCTGACCGGGTTGAGTCGTTCATTGTCAGCGTAGTACCAGTCCCTGAGTTCCTGGGGACTCTCGTAGGATGCCGCAAAGTCGTCAACTGTGGAACGCACGCGCTCCTCATCCACCTCGATCTTCTGCTCGTCAACGATCGCGGCGACAAGCATACCGAGCTTGACGCGCCGCTCAGCCTGTTCCTTGAAAATATCAAGCGGCAGATCGACACTGCCCTGTCCCTGCATCTGCTGCTTCATCTCCTCCTTGAGGCGTTGCGCTTCGGAATCGATCATGGCTTTTGGAACCGTGAACTCATTCTTCTCGAGAAGCAGGTCCATGACCTTCTCCTTGTTCCTAGACCTGAGTTTCTGTCTCAGCTCGCGCTCCATGTTCTCACGGATATCGGTCCTGAGCTTTTCAAGGCCGCCTTCCTCGACACCGAAGGCTTTTGCGAACTCTTCATCCAGTTCGGGCAGGACCGGCTCTGCCACCTCGTTCACAGTGATTTCGAAGGTCGCGGGTTTGCCGGCCAGGTGCTCCGCCTGGTAGTCATCCGGAAAATCGAGATGAACGGTGCGTTCTTCACCGGCACTCGCGCCGAGCAGCCCCTGTTCGAAACCCTCGATCATGCGGCCTGCACCCAGTTCGATCGGGACATTGTGTGCAGAACCGCCCTCGAATTCCTCGCCATCGACCTTGCCGACGAAACTGACGGTGACCTGGTCGCCATCCCGGGCCGCGCGCTCGACCTTGTTCCATGTCACACGCTGTTTGCGCAATTTTTCGAGCATCTCGTCAACATCGGCATCAGAGACCTCGGCCGTCATGCGCTCGAGCGTTGCGCCCGAGAGATCATTGAGAGTGACCTCCGGTACGACTTCGAATTCCGCGACATAGCTGAAACCCTTGTCATCATCCTTGACCTCGATCCTGGGCTCGCCGGCAGGGTTGAGTTTCTCGCCGGATGCAGCCTCGTAGAAAGTCGACTGAATGAGTTCGCCGTATGCCTCCTGCCGCGCATGGTCACCGAAGCGCTGCCTGACAACCTTGAGCGGAACCTTGCCCGGACGGAATCCATCCAGACGCACCTGCCTGGCAATGGTGCGCAGCTTGTTGTCGACGATCTCGTTGACTTTTTCTGCCGGCAGCTGGACGGTCATCTTGCGCTGCAGGCCCTCGAGTGTTTCTACGGAAACTTGCATGAAAATCTCTCCGGCAGACAGGCTGCCAACATCTCAATCAATCGTGTTTGGTATCGGGTACTGGTGCGAAAGGAGAGACTCGAACTCTCACGGGTTACCCCACTGGAACCTAAATCCAGCGCGTCTACCAATTCCGCCACTTTCGCAAAAGGTCGCACATTATAGCGAAAAAACCGCCCGATTGAATCGGAAACAGCTGTTTTTTCAGGGGATCAAATGACTTTCGAGAAACGCCCGCCAGCGCTCTCACCAAGGTAGGCATCGAAAACCATACAGATATTCCTGATCAGGAATCGTCCTTTTGGTGCAATCTCGATGTGTCTGTCGTCAAGCGTCAGCAGGCCATCCTGCGCCATGGCATCCAGCCGCTCCAGTTCACGTGTGAAGTGGTCGTGAAAATCGATATTCCACGCTTCACCAAGCTGCTGCATGTCGAGACGGAAGTGGCAAATCAGGCGCGTGATCACCTCCCGGCGCAGGCGGTCTTCACGGGTCAGCTCGAGGCCCCGCTGTATCGGCAGGCGCCCTGCGTCGACCGCGGCATAGTAATCGTTGATGTCGCGCAGATTCTGACTGTAGGTCGGGCCAACCATGCCGATTGAGGTCACGCCGAGCCCGACGAGGTCGCAGTGACTGTGGGTCGAATAGCCCTGGAAATTGCGGTAGAGCGTGCCGTCACGCTGGGCTTGCGCGAGCTCGTCGTCGGGACGCGCGAAATGATCCATCCCGATGAAGAGATAGCCGGCATTGGCCAGCGTCTCCGACACCATCTGCAGGATGTCGAGTTTTTCGGACGCCGCCGGAAGATCTTCCTCGTTGATGCGCCGCTGCGGCTTGAACATCTTCGGCAGGTGCGCATAGTTGAAGACCGACAACCTGTCTGGCTGCGCCTCGAGAACGGCCTCGAGTGTTCTGCGGAAACTCTCGACGCTCTGGAACGGCAAACCGTAGATCAGGTCGACACTGATGGAACGAAAGCCCTCGTCACGCGCCGCGAAGAGCACTTCCTCGGTTATCTGGCGGGACTGGAGACGGTTGACCGCCTGCTGTACCCGCTCGTCGTAATCCTGCACTCCGAGGCTCATGCGGTTGAACCCGATGTTGCGCAAGAGGCTGACTGTGTCACGGTCAGCCTCGCGCGGATCGATCTCGATGGAATACTCCCCGGTGTCATCGTCGCGCAGCCTGAAATGCTCGCCCGTAACGCGCATGAGGTCCGTCATCTGCTGCGCACTGAGAAAGGTCGGCGTGCCGCCGCCCCAGTGTAACTGGTCGACCGTGCGGCTTTTGTCGAAAAGCTCGCCCTGCATTGCGATCTCCCTGAAAAGCCGTCCGAGGTACTCTTCCGACTTGCTGCGATCCTTCGTTGCGATCTTGTTACAGGCACAGTAGAAACAGACGGTGTCACAGAACGGGATATGAAAATAGAGCGAGAGGGGATTGCGGCTCGCGTTGGATTCGAGGGCCGCCTGCCTGTAGTCGGATTCACCAAAAGCATCGGTAAACTGGACCGCCGTCGGATAGGAGGTGTAACGCGGTCCGCTCTGATCGTAGCGTGCGATCAGGTCAAGATCGAAAACAAGGCGCTGGTCACCGGCTTCACTCATCGCAATCAACATCCTGCCCCTTGTGACAGGGCGCGTTCATCTGTGTCTGCAGTGTCTGGAGAGGCATGTCGTCAGCTTGCAGGCGTGCCAGCCCCGTGAACGGGAAATCGTCACCCGAGAAGAGCGTGTTCCCGGCCATCCCGACAGGCTCTTCAACTGGTTTCTCACATGCTGGAGACATGGTGCGTTTGAATTACCGGTTTTCGATCAACTGCTCGCGGGTCAGCAGAAAAACGCCGTCACCGCCATGCTCGAAATCGAGCCATGTGAAAGGATATCCCGGGAAGCGCTCCAGCAGAAGTTCCGCCGATGCGCCCACCTCGACAATCATGATACCACCCGGCGCAAGGTAACTCCCGGCCTGCTCGAGAATTCTCGCAACGATATCCATGCCATCCTCTCCTGCCTCGAGACCGATGCGTGGCTCGTGCCGGTACTCCTGTGGCAGGCTGTTGTACTCGTCCCGGCTGACATACGGAGGATTGGACAGGATCAGGTCATAAGTTCGATCGCCGGGCACCTGGTCGAAGAGGTCCGAGTGGATGATCGTGACACGCTCTTCGAGATGATGTTTTTCAACATTACGGCGAGCAACCTGCAGCGCTTCCGGCGAGATGTCGACCAGGTCGACCTCCGCGCCGGGAAACTGCACGGCAGCGGCGATACCGATGCAGCCACTCCCGGTGCAGAGGTCGAGGATGCTGCCAACCCGGTCGTCGTCGATCCAGGGATCGAAATGGTCGAGAATCAATTCTGCGAAGGGTGACCGTGGCACCAGGACATCGCGGGTGATGTCGAACTCGAGCCCTGCGAACCACGACTTGCCAGTCAGGTACGGAGCCGGGACACGACTCTCGATGCGCTCCTCGAGGAGCGACAGAATGGCATCTTTCTCACTCTGCGTGATCCGGCAGTCGAGATAGTCTGCGGGCAGGGAATAGTCGAGATGGCACGCATGCAATACGAGTTGCAGGGCCTCGTCGAGCGCATTATCAGTGCCATGCCCGAAGACCAGTCCGTGACGTCCGAATTCGCTCGCACCCCAGCGCACCATATCGCGCAGGCTTACCAGACCATCGGCAGGGCGCGCCCGCTTGTCCTCGTCATTCATTTCTCTACTCTCAACTGCCTTGTCAACCAAGCCCGCGGTCGAGTGCCGCGATCAGATCCTCGACATTCTCGAGTCCCGCGGATATGCGGACGAGACCCGGCGTGATGCCTGACCTGGCCTTCTCTTCCTCGCTGAGACGTCCGTGCGTCGTGGTCGCCGGGTGCGTGATGGTGGTTTTCGTATCGCCGAGGTTCGCCGTGATCGACATCAGCCCCTGGCGGTCGATAAGATTCCAGGCCGCTTCCTTGCCGCCCTTGAGTTCGAACGAGAGAATGCCGCCGGCACCCTGCTGCTGCTCCAGCACGAGGGAACGCTGCGGGTGGGACGCAAGCCCGGGGTAATGGACGCGCTCGATGGCAGGCTGCTCAAGAAGCCATTCGGCAATCGCCTGTGCATTGCTGCAATGGCGCTGCATGCGCAGCTCGAGGGTCTCGAGGCCCTTCAGAAAAACCCAGGCATTGAAAGGGCTCATGGTCGGTCCCGTCGTGCGCAGGACTCCGAAGACCGCCTCGCCAACCGTCTTGCTGTCACCGATGACAGCGCCGCCGACGCAACGCCCCTGGCCGTCCAGGTACTTGGTCGCGGAATGGATGATGATATCTGCACCCAGATCCAGCGGCCGCTGCAAGGCCGGCGTGCAGAAACAGTTATCGACAACCAGCAACGCATCGTGGCGCTGTGCCAGGTCGGCTAGCGTGCGAATATCGCCCAGCTGCGTGAGCGGGTTGGAAGGCGTTTCGAGAAAGAGCAGGCGCGTGTTGGGCTGCATCGCCTCTTCCCAGGCCGCCGGGTCATCGAGATCGACGAAGGTCGTTTCGATGCCGAATCGCGGCAAATAGTTCGTGAAGAGCACTGTCGTCGTGCCGAAGATGCTGCGCGAGCTGACAATATGATCACCCTGCTCCAGCAAGCCGAGACAGACCGCAAGGATCGCGGCCATGCCGGAAGCGGTCGCGACACAGGACTCGCCGCCCTCCATCGCTGCGAGTCGCTGCTCGAAGCAGCGCACTGTCGGATTGGTGAAGCGCGAGTAGATATTTCCCGGGTCTTCGCCGGAGAAGCGCGCTGCGGCTTCTGAAGCAGAGCCGAAAACAAAACTCGAGGTCGGAAAAATGGGTTCGGAGTGTTCACCCTCCGGAGAAGGGTTATGCCCGGTGCGAATCGCCGTCGTGGCGGTCCCCCACTGCTGTTCATCGTTCATCGTCATTACCCTGAATCTGCCCGTTCGTTGCGACATGGACATACCCTTGGTCAATGAACCGCAGGCAACCCTCGCTTTAGCTGTTCTTTGAAAACCCGGCAGGTTTTCAAACGCCCGCAATCTGAGACTGTCAAATCGGCGCTGCGTGTCGTTTCCGGGTGTGAGAAAGTATGCCGTTGGCTGATGGATGTCAAGCAGGGGAAGCCGGCAGTAGACTAGCCTGTCACTACAGATAATGTCGGGATGCAGGAATATACGCCTTGCCATGATCCGCGCTTGCAGGATTCTCAACCAAAACCCCAAGAAAAGAGCAGCAGCATGAGCCTCCTTCAGAAACTTTCAAACTGGAGACAAAACTTCGGATATCGGCAGGTACCTGTCTGGTACGAGAGTTCGGACTCGATCACCGGCGAGTTCGACAATATCGGGAAAAACCTCAAGATCCTGAAAATCATTCCGAATCCCTTCCCGTTCTATGACTGGATCATGGGTTTTTACGAGCGAAAATCAAATCGCGAGGCTCTCAGAGGTCCGATGCTGGAAAAATCGAAAATGTTGATCGATGTGGGCGTGGGCACGGGCTATCTCCTCAGCAGGCTGGTGAAGGTGACAAAGGATCATCAGAAGATTATCATTTTCGATTTTTCCAGC
>JASFFK010000023.1:0-14809 GCA_050124335.1 Chromatiales bacterium
CGGTTCTTGCCGGATTTCACCCGGATCAGAACCTGACGGGTTGGCGAAACTGTCATTGAGCTTCTGCACGAAGGTGTCGCTTTTCTGCCTCACGCGATGCAACCGCTTGCGGGTGAAGCTGCTCCAGCCAGCCGGATTTTTGGAAAAGACGGAATGCAGGAAACCGGTACTTTTCTTGAATGCTGTCGTCAGGTCGAGACGGTTACCATAAAGTTCGGCAGCGATTTTGACAGCGTGACCGAGACTTTTGGCAGCCAGCGAGCGCATCAGAAAGTGGATGCCGGCCACGATGGCCAGCACAATAATCGCAGTAAGAGAGATATCCAGCAGGGTGTCACCGGTCGCAAAGAGCAGCCCGAGTCCCGTGCCTGTTGCAATTGCGCCGCCGATGATCACGCCGGCGACCAGGCTGAGTGCAATGGCGTCCATGATCAGGGTGCGTTTTTTCCATTTCTCGAGTAATCCCCTGAGCGCCGGTATCGCACCTGTCTCGATATCCTTTGCCGTGTTTTCCAGTGCAGCAACGATGCGATAGGCACGCTCCACTTCCACCTGTTCCATACGGGCATGGATTTCACCGAGATCAGCATCGCGCTTGGATTCAAAACGCTGTCGCAATGCCTCGTTTTCGATTGGTACGGCAGCCTCCGGGCTGTAAATGGTATAGAAGCGCCCGGCTGTCAGGCCGCGTTCGCCCAGGGCTCTTTGCCAGGCAGCGACGACTTCTTCAGGGTTGTCCTCGCGTGCAGCGGTATCGAGCTGGTTCAGGATATAGAGGAACTTGCCTGAATCCGGTCTCGTGATCGTACTGCTGACGAGGTGATCGAGCGTATCCCGCATTGCGCCCGGTTCCGGATGACGTGCATCGAAAAAGACCAGCACGAGATCCGAGAGATCCATGATGTGATCGGTGATCCGCAGCGTCGAGGTGCGCTGGGCATCGGCATCGAAGCCCGGGGAATCGATCAGGATCTTGCCGCGAATACGTTCGGCATTGCAGGTCTTCATCTGCAGGTAGCTGTCGATACGCTTGCCTTCACCTTCGGCAACCTGTTCGATGTCATGGCTGATGCGATAGAAGGGGAAACGCGGATCCGCGTCGAGAGCAACACCGGGAAGTGCATGGCCCGAGCCCTCCTTGCTGAAACAGATGACGGTGAATTTGTCGTCAACAGCCTGGTTGCCGCTGCGTTGCAGTTTCTGTCCCAGAAAATGGTTGATAAAGGTCGATTTTCCAGCAGAAAAGGTTCCGAGGACGGAGACCAGTGGCCACCAGGCGATCTTGGTTGCAAAGGACTCCTCGCGGTCAAGCAGGCCGGTCCTGTAACCCACCTTGTCGAGTTCCTTGAAAGCCTGGATCGCCTCGATGAGTACCGGATTTTCGTCCTTCAGATGCTTTTCAAGCTGTTCCAGTCGAGTGGCGATCGGCGTGGCGTGTTTTGTCATCCTGATGATCCTGATGCGGTTTGTTTTTATGGCACTTAAACATACTGTCTGTGGACGTCAGCCGCAAGGCGGTTTTGCCAATAACCGCTTGCAGAGACATTGTCATCTGGGCAATACTGCGAGAGGTACAAGAACATCCGGATTTCCCTTGTGCATCCGGTATTTTCTCAAGTCGAACACCCCCGATAGACCAACACAATAGAAGATGGAGAGTGAAGAAATGTCTGCAATGTTTTCCGATGAGTGGATGAAGAGTTTCATGGAGCAGTGGAACGCTGAAGGAGACCTTTCAGGCGCATTGGCCCAAATTGGTTTCAACAGCACAATCGGCTATGGTTTCCCGGATGATGCGCAGCCTACCGGCGTTCTTGTCGTAGAAAACGGGAAGGCTGTCGCAGCAGGGGCCTACAACGGCGAAGAACTCAACTGGGACATCCGTGCAAGTGAAGCCCAGTGGACCAAGTGGATTTCAAAGCCTCCCGGCATGATGGGACTTGGTGCAGCCTTTGCTTCGGGCAAGATGAAGTTCAAGGTGGGCGACTACAGCGCAATGATCAAGGACCCTCGCATGGCAGGCCCCTTTATCAAGAGTTTTTCAGTAATGGCAAGAGTTTAGACGGTCTTTCATTGCTTTTACCTGTCAAAGAAATATAATAGCGGGCGCACTTTGCGCCCGCTTGTGTCTCGTCGAAGGGTACGCACCGATCACGAGACAAGCCGAGATTACGAAGAGACCGGAGTAGTGTTAATGCCGAAAAATTTCCTTGTGCTGTTGGCAACAATCGCACTTTTCAGCAACCCTCTCTTTGCTGAAGACGAACAGCCAAAGGGATCTGGAGACCCGAACAAGTGGTACAAGGTTCAGGCATCAGCTGGCGGTTTTACGATCTCTCTTGGTGGTTCCGTCATACCCTATAAGGAGGTGACACTCTCTGCCCAGTTGCCCGGACGTATCAACATGATCGCCGGTATCGAGGGTGATGCGTTCCGCGAGGGGGACTTGCTGATCACGCTGGACGATCGTGAACTGCTGGCGCAGAGAAATGCCGCAATGGCTCAACTGTCAACGGCCAGAGCGGAAATCCAGAATGCGCAAGTGCAGTACAGCCGTGAACTCTGGTCACCCAGATCGCGCCAGGCGATGGGTGGAATGGGAATGCCGAACCTCTTCGATCAGATGTTTTCCCGCCCGATGGGTGATGCATTTGGCGATACTGATTCTGACGCCGAGCGCCATGCCGATCTCTATTCCTCCGGAACCCGCATTCAGCAGGCACAAAACTCAGCGCTGCGTGCACAGGCTGAAATCCAGGCAATCGATTCAAAATTGCGAGACGCCAAGAGCGTTGCCCCCTTCGATGGGGTAATCACGAAGAAATTCGTTGAAGTCGGCGATACGATTCAGCCAGGGCAGCCCATGTTGAAGTTTGCAAATATTGAGTATTTACAAGCAGTTGTAGATGTTCCTTCACGTATTGCTCCAGGCCTGAAAGAGGGCGACATGCTGAATGCCGAATTCGAGCTCGTGGACAAGGATGTGCCTGTCCGGGTCGCCCAGGTCTTTCCGATGGCTGACACCGTCAGGCATACAGTGACGGTCAAGTTCGATATTCCACAGGGCATATCCAGGCCCGGTGCCTATGTCAAGGTCAAGATTCCTGACAACACGACAAGGTCTCGCGGCATCGTCAGCGTTCCGGCATCAGCGGTGCAATACCGGGGCAGCCTGCCCGGTGTCTATGTCAAGGGACCGGACGGTGAAGAGCAGTTGAGACTGGTCCGCATCGGGGAAACAAGTGGTGACATGGTCACAATCCTGTCCGGACTGCAGATCGGCGACGAGATTCTCAAAGAACCGCCGATCCGTTGAATGCGGTAATCGGGCCTGCCCCGGTCGCACAAACTGAATAACAAGAAAGGCGGGACACAATGCAGTTCCGCCGTTTCAGCATTATGAGGGTTGCGGTTGAATGAACCAGCAAGATTCCACCAATCTAGACAACTTGGATGAATTGAAGGACGCCAATCTCGGCCTTGCTGGCCAAATGGCCAGGTACTTCATCAATTCGCCGCTCACGCCGCTACTCTACATTGCCATGCTCATGATGGGCATCATGGGCTACCTGCTCATTCCGCGTCAGGAAGATCCCCAGATCTCGGTACCCATGGTTGATCTGCGGATCCAGTACCCCGGGGCTTCTGCTAAGAAAGTTTCCGATCTGGCAATCTCTCCTCTTGAAAGGATCATGAGCGAGATTCCGGGCGTCGAGCATGTCTACTCCATGTCCATGCGCAACGAGGGCATTGTCACGGTCCAGTTCGAGGTCGGCGAGACAATGCGTGACTCGCTCGTCAAGGTCAATGACAAGCTCGACTCCAACCGGGACAAGATGCCATCGGGTGTTGCCTTCCCGAAGGTCGACCCGGTCGGCATCGATGATGTACCGATCATCACCCTGACTCTCTGGTCCAAGGACCTGGATCGCGATGGCCGCCCGGACGTCGACGACAGCCAGATGCGAATGCTGGCCCAGGAAGTGTTGCAGAACCTCAAGACATTGCCTGACACAAGCGAGGGTTTCATCGTCGGCGGCCGCAGGGAGGTCGTCAAGGTTGAGGTCTTGCCGGAGATTCTCGCCGGTTACGGTATCAGCCTGGGTTATGTCGCAGAGGCTATTCAGAAAGCAAACTCTGAATCTCCGGTCGGTATGGTCGAGAGCGGCGGGACAAGCCAGCTGGTTGTCAGCGGCTCTTTTCTCTCCACGTCACAAGATATCGGTGAAGTCATTGTCGGTAACTTCAACGGCCTGCCGATTCGCGTTCGTGATGTCGCGCATATCAGCCAGGGGCCGGAAGACGCCACGAATATCGTGACTTACTACACGGGTAGTGCGGCAAATTTCGGCAAGAGCGATGAAATCAATCCCATTTCCCGTGTCGACGGTACACCTGCCATCACCATTGCCATTGCCAAGAAAGAAAGAACCAACGGCGTTACCGTTTCAAATTCCATCAAGCAGCGGATCGAAGAGCTGAGAGGGCGCTTGATCCCCACGAACGTCGATTACGCGATTACGCGCGATTACGGTGAAACCGCCGATTCGAAGGTCAACGAACTTCTGTTCAAGCTTTTCATTGCAACCGGACTCGTCAC
This sequence comes from Chromatiales bacterium, assembly GCA_050124335.1. Lineage (GTDB taxonomy): Bacteria > Pseudomonadota > Gammaproteobacteria > Chromatiales > Chromatiaceae > Sva-25. The sequence continues at coordinate 4,601 of JASFFK010000023.1, forward strand.
AGTACTGGTCTTGCTGGCGTTTCGAGCCTTCAAGCCGGCCATCGTGGTCACGCTCGTCATTCCGGTGGTTCTCCTGATGACGATTTTCGTCGGTCTCATCTGGGGTATGACGATTGACCGCGTGAGTCTCTTCGCACTGATCTTCTCGATCGGCATTCTCGTGGATGACGCCATTGTCGTTGTCGAGAATATCTATCGTCGCTGGCTCGAAAACGGAAAGACGGATCTTGCCACGGCAGTCGATGCCGTTCGCGAGGTCGGCAACCCGACCATCCTGGCCACTTTTACTGTTATAGCCGCGCTGCTGCCGATGGCTTTCGTCAGCGGAATGATGGGGCCCTATATGTCACCCATCCCGAAACTGGGATCGGTCGCCATGCTGATATCCCTCTTTGCAGCCTTCGCATTCACGCCATGGATGTCGCGTCTCGGCTTGCTCATGCCATCCATGCGGTATCTTGAAACTGCCGAGAAGCGCGAACACAAGGAGGCCGAGCGTCTCGAAGGGCTCTACCGGAAAGTTCTTGGCCCGATGATCGACAACCCCGGCAGGCGCAAGTTGTTCAACCTGACGCTGTGGGGCCTGCTGATCCTTGCGTGCTCGATGTTTTATTTCAAATCCGTGGCGGTCAAGATGTTGCCGCTGGATAACAAGCCGGAATTTACCGTGGTACTCGACATGCCGGAAGGCACGGCCTTGCCTGACACGGCAAACGTGGCTGCTCGCATCGCAGAGAAACTCCGCACTTTCGAGGAAGTCACGGCTGTACAGAACTACGTAGGAACAGCCAAGCCCTTCGACTTTAACGGAATGGTGCGTCATTACTACATGCGTCACTACCCATGGCAGGCCGAGGTGCAGATCCAGCTGCTCGACAAGAACATCCGCAAGGAAAACGGCATGCGTACCAGCCACGAGGTGGCTGTCGCGGCCAGGGCTGCTCTGACCGAAATGCTCGCGGACATCAACGCAACCTTTGCAGTAGTGGAAATGCCACCGGGCCCACCTGTCCTGCAGTCCGTCGTGGCAGAAGTCTACGGGCCGGATCCCGAGACCCGACGCAAGGTCGCTGCTGATCTGACAGGATTTTTCTCTGAAGCCGAAAGTCTGCGGGATGTGGACAACTTCATGATGCAGGATATGACCTACTGGCGCTTCGAAATCGACACGGACAAGGCTCAGCTGCTGGGTATCACCCAGGACGCCATCAACAGGAACCTGATCATGGCGCTGGGCAGCCAGCCGCTGGGCGATGTCAAGCAGGCGGCGGGCAAGGAACCTGTCAATATCATCCTGCAACTGCCATTTGCTGACCGGTCACAGGTCGGGCGCCTGGGGGATTTGCCGATCTCGACACCGCAAAATGTCACCGTCCCCTTGAGAGAGCTCGGCACCTTTGTCGAACAAGAAGAAGACGACATCATTTATCACAAGGATTTGCGTGGTGTTGAATATGTCGTTGCAGATGTCGGCGGACGACTGGCTGCGCCTGTTTACGGCATGATGCAGGTACAGGATATTCTCAAAGAGAGGGCTTACATCACGCCGGATGGCGAGTACTTGCTGGATAATATCGAGTGGATGGGGCCGCCGTCCGATGACACCAAATCCGCGTTTGAGTGGGCAGGGGAGTGGACTGTCACCTACGAGACTTTCCGCGACATGGGCGCCGCTTTCATGGTCGCTCTAGCGCTGATCTATTTCCTTGTCGTGATCGAATTCAAGAATTTCCGTATCCCTGCTGTCATCATGGCGCCAATCCCGCTGACACTGCTGGGGATCATTCCCGCTCACTGGCTTGCTGATGCAGAGTTCACAGCCACTTCCATGATTGGCTGGATTGCCCTTGCCGGTATCATCGTGCGTAACTCCATCCTGCTGGTTGATTTCACGATTCACGAAGTCCAGGCAGGGACATCGCTCGAGGAAGCGGTTGTGCGCGCCTGCAAGACACGGACCCGACCAATCGTCATCACGGCCCTCGCACTTGTCGGTGGTTCCTCCGTCATCCTGACTGACCCGATCTTCCAGGGAATGGCGATCTCGCTGGCGGCGGGAGTCATGGTTTCCACGGTTTTGACGCTGGTCGTTATTCCACTCAGTACCTGCAAGGCAAGGGAATCCCTCTATGCTGTTGCAGGCATGGACGTACCGCCACCCACCAAAGTCTGTCGGCAATTTGAAGGCGCCACAGGGTTGGCTGAAGAGGAAGAGAAGCCGCGCAGGAAACTGTCAGACAGGCTCATACCGCTCTGGTCTGCATTCATCACGGTGCTGTTTACCCTGATTGGCCTGATCGGCGGAATCATTCGCTGGTTGCTCGGCTTTTTCCGCAGGAGAAAGGAGCCAACCGCAGCACCGCCGCCACCTCCTGCAGCGCCTCCTGCGCCGAAACCGGAGCCGGCTCCCGAGCCACCGCCACCAGCACCACAGCCTCAGGCAAGGGCAGAGCCTGAGTCCGCGCCTGAAGAGGAACTTTTTGCCCAGGAACCTCTGGCACGGAAAGCGGTTCCGGAAACAGAGCAAGTTCCTGCCAGGGAGCGGGGGCAGGGTGCTGCTGAAAAAGAACGATTTGACGATATAATCGAAACAGGTCAGGCTTCTGAAGAAGATCTCGAACTGATATCGGCGCCGATTCAACCTGCCAAAGAGCAGGCATCACCAGAGGAGAAGAGACCAGAGTCCCTCATACGGGATGTTCTGGAGGAGAGTGAGCACAAGCCGCGCAAGCGACGGGGAATTCGCCTGCGCGACACGTCTTCCGACTCTGATGATGGTTTGAATTGAGGATCATGCAACGAGCATACAGCCTTCTTGTTACCGGACTGATACTGTTGTTCCAGACATCCATGGCAGGCGCTGCCGGATATGAACATGAAGGTGAAATCTACCATTTCCGTCTGAAAGACGATGCTTTGCGTCTGGAGTCTTCCGCCGGGGAGAAAGACGGTAATCCCGCCATGAACCACCAGGATGACCAGCAGATGCTCAGGTCACTCGAGGAACAGGGGTATGTTTTCAGACCTCTCCGAAAGCGCAAGACCATTGAGGATCCGACAAGACCGGTTGAGCAGGCTGCTGTACCCACCAGTCGGCAGCAAGAGGTTCAGGCATGTCCGGCACCTGTGGATCCCATGACAGTTCCACAGGTCAACCCTGCGCAGGCGGTTCCCCAGGTGACGCCCTATCCCGTGGCGCCGACTATGATTACGCCGCCACTCGGCTATCCCTATACCTATCCGTCACCATACAGCTACCCCTATCCTTCAGGAGGAGTCATGCCTTTCCCCGGCGGGTTCGGCATGCCATGGTAGAAAACGGCGAGCAGACCGTGCACGAGAGGAAGAAACAATGATAACAGTCATCGGCAGCCTGAAAGGCGGCTCGGGAAAAAGTACAGTCACATTCAATCTGGCGGTCTGGCTCGCATTGTCCGGCCAGCGCGTTCTCGCGATAGACCTCGATCCCCAGGCTACGCTCACTGATGTGGCCTATGTGAGAAGCGAGGAGGGCTACAAGCCGAAAATCCGGGTGATCGGGCGCCGGGAATGGGCCGCCGGTATCAACTACGACGACTATGACGAAGTCCTTGTCGATGTCGGTACGGCGGACATGGAATCTCTCAAGAAAGCATTGCTTTCAGCCGACAAAATTGTCGTTCCGGTCCCGCCAAGTCAGGCCGATGTCTGGTCAACCCAGCGCTTTACACGTTACGTCAACTCGATCGTTTCGAAGCTGCCGAAACCGCCCGAGGTCTGTGCCTTTATCAACCGTGTTGATATGCAAACAGCGGCCAACGAATCCTACGAGACCGCTGCGGCCCTTGTCAGTTTGCCCGGTATCCGTTTCCTGATGCCAAGATTATCGCAACGACCGGTCTTTCTGCACTCTTTCAGTGAAGGACTCGCTGCAATGGAACTCGATCCGCGTGACCCCGGAGTCAGGGAGTTCAATGCACTGGCAGCAGAGATTTATCCTCATCTTATCCGCTAATTTTGACAACTAATTCCCTGAAATATCTGCATTATGTGTAAAAATGCCTGCATTGACAGTCAGTACGATCTGTACTACATTGAGCGGGTCCATGATGCTGGCTAGTACGCAACCTGATGAATAGCAAAGAGTTTGATAATCAGAAGGAAATCAATCGGTGGGAACTGATTGTCTATCCGTCCCTCTTTGCGTTCGTTATTCTCGCAGCCTACGGGTTTTATCTCATATACAACCTGGCCCGTGACGTCCACTTTCTGGCTGTCAGCGTCGATACCAACATGACGATTCTCGCAGGCGACATGCAAACCATGGCAGCCAATATGGGCGAAATGACAGCCAACGTCAGGACCATGGCCGTGACCATGGATTCGATTGACGACACTGTCCTGACGCTCAAGCCCATGCTGGCCAATCTCAACAACATGGATCAGAGCATGCGCACACTGAACCAGGATATTCGCCAGATCAGCACAACGGCTCACTACATGGGTCACAACATGGGCAGGATGAGCAGGGGGGTCAACAAGATCTCCAATCCAGTGAGAATGTTCATGCCCTGGTGAGCCAGCTGCCGGGATCCATTCACCAGCATCGACTCGTTGTCGCAATCTCATCGAGAGCACTCTTCGATCTCGATCAGTCCCACAGGATTTTCGAAGAGCAGGGTATCGATGCCTACTGTCAGTACCAGATAGAGCATGAGGACGAGATTCTCGGACCGGGGATCGCTTTTTCGCTTGTGAGAAAACTCCTCGGGCTGAACTCCCTGCTTGAAAACCGGGCTCATGTGGAAATCGTACTGCTATCCAGAAACAGTGCCGACACGGGCCTGAGAGTATTCAACTCCATCCATCACCACCAGCTGGATATCACCCGCGCTGCCTTCACCGGTGGCGAGAGTCCCTTCGACTATGCCAAAGCGCTTGGTGCGCATCTCTTTTTGTCAGCCAACGCAGAGGACGTTCGGCAGGCGCTGGACTCCGGAATGGCCGCTGCCACGATCATGCCAGGGCTCGACACCTCTGCTTTCAATGGCAAGGACGAGCTCTTGCGCATTGCTTTCGACGGTGATGCGGTCATTTTTTCTGACGAGGCTGAAAGGGTTTATCAGGAGCAGGGGCTCGAGGCCTTTGAGGCGAGTGAGCGTGCATCGGCAAAAACGCCGTTACCTGGCGGCCCGTTCAAGCAATTTCTCTCGGTTTTGCACCAGATACAGACCATCTTGCCGGCTGACGCCTCGCCGATCCGTACTGCATTGATTACTGCGCGTGGTGTGCCGGCTCATGAACGCGTCATCAGGACACTGAGGTCCTGGGACATACGAATCGATGAGGCGCTGTTCCTCGGGGGCATGGACAAGAGTGCTTTCCTGACCGCATTCGGGGCCGACATCTTTTTCGATGACCAGCCAGTGCATTGCCATTCCGCCAGCAAGCATGTTCCGACAGGGCATGTGCCGCAAGGTGTCACAAATGGCTAGCAGCCGCTGCTTCTCCCGCCGCTAGTTATAGCGGGAAAAATCGAAATCCGGTTTGCCTGAACCCTTGTGAAGGAATGGGCCGGTAATGAAATTGACACCGATACCCCAGGCATTTGCGAGTACAGAGGGAGAATTGATGTGCCCGAGGATTGTCTTCCTGTTCAGGGACTTGAGTGCCGTAGTCAGGTCCTTGAGTCGCTGCAGCTTGTTGTCACTGCTTGAAAAGCCGTCGGCGAGCTTGCCGGAAAACCACACGCCGTCAACTGGGATTTCACGAATCAGTGCAAGATCGTCCTCGCGCTCCGCAAACCCGCTGGCATAGCAGGAGCTTCCCATCGCCTGGATGGCCTGGCAAAAAGTTTTTGCTTCGCCCAGATGCTGCCGGATGTCTTTTCCATCGAGAATGAACGCAAAGGCTTGAGGCTTGAGGCTGTGATGTCGCAAGGCCTTTTCGACACGCTCGATGAAGTTTTCATCGCTAAAGGATGCCGGGCTAAGGGGCAGGTAAAAAATATTGTTGCGGTCGCTGGACGCGCTGAGTAACTCGGCCATTTTTCTGAGCATCAGGTCGTCGATCAGGGCTGCTTTGCCAGAGGCCATGACAGCATCGCTGATCTCGCTGTATGGCGTCCGGACGCCCTTGTCATCGCTGAACTCGACGTCGACGATATAATTCTGCATCGGATCATCACCATCAAGATTGAGCATCGCGACGAGCTGATGGCTGATCCTTTCATTCTCAAGCGCATATTTGACGAGATCGACCGAATCCGCTTCCTTGCTGCTGACGACCGGAGCCGGATGAACAGGCGCTGCGTCCTCGCTCGGAGAATGTGTCTCGCCATAGATGGCGACCGGTTTCTCGCCTTCAGCGACTGATGAACAGGCATGATAGGCATGGTCGATAAAGTCGCTGGCGTCTGAAATTTTCTCGTGATCAGAAAAGGCGATACCGATACTGACTCTGGGCTGACTCGCATCGGGGATCTGTTTGAAAGCGTGCTGGCTGACAAGAGCGACCAGTCGTTCGGCGACTTTATGCACAGGTCCACGGTCGTTGCCTGTCGGAGCGATGAAGGCAAAGGCATGATCACCAATGCGCGCGAGCGTCTTGCGCATTTCCGAGGAGAGGGCATTGCCCAGAATGTCCGCGATATCCTTGATGATGGCATTGGACTCCCTGAGCCCGACTGCCTCCCGGATCTGCATATACCTGTCGATCGCGATGTAGTAGAGGGCGAAAACCTTGCCTGACTGTTTTGCCAGATCGATGGTCTCGGAAGCCGTTCCCTGAAAGTAGTTGCTGCTGTAGAGACCGCTGAGAAGATCAATATTCGGCATCGCGTCCGGGGACTCATCCTGTTTTTCCCTGACGATCACCTGAACACTGCGCTCATCATCGACGATGACAGGACTGAAGACCATATCTGCCATGAAGGTTTCGCCGTTGGCGCGCTTGCATCCGATCTCGAGAGAGTATTCCTTTTCGTTGGCCTGCTGGCTCAGTTTGAGCATGCGTTTGAGATCACGGTGATACTCGGGAGTCACCAGATCCATGAGCGTTATCGATTCGATTTCATTGTCGTCAGCCGGGATCCCGAACAGATCGAGATAGGATGGATTTGCGAAGACATGCATGCCTGCATGGGTGTAGCAAATCGCTTCCCTGGACGTATCGAGCAGCATCTGACTGCGTGTTTCGAAGGAGCGGCACTGCTGTTCGAGATCACGTATTTTGCGGGTGGCCAGCAACAGCTGTATAGCTCTGTTCATGCGGTGCACGGACTCGTGTTCATCATCGGCGTTAATGATGTCCGAGATTCCGAATGCGTGTTCCTCGAGAATTGATGTGTCGCCGGCGACGATGACCGCTGCTTCGGGATTGTATTGCTGCACGCCGTAAATGATGGTTTCGAGCGGAATCTCGGGACTCCCGGCGTCACAGAGCACCAGATCGAACAGGCTCGATTGCAGTGTGAGCTCAAACTCTTGCACAGAATTCACATGCAGGCTTTCGATGGCGATTCCGTTTTGTCTGAGCCGGTTGGCATACAGCTCGGATTTGCCCGACTGCAATCCTGCGCTGAGCATATGCAGTTTGACCAGTCCGGTGTGTTCAGCCTCATGTTGTAATTCGTTACGTGCAATATCCATTTTTTGTAATAACTTTTTGAGGTAACGTTCAGATAATATTATAGAAAGAATATAAATGAAAAGTAGCAATCTTGTTACGTAATTGTCAATAGATCTCCTGTCCGAGTGGTATCTTGGATTTCCTGCCAGGGACTTCGGTGACAAATCGAGGCAGCAGATAACCGGGCAAGGTGTTTCGCAACTCCTCCTCGAGCTGCAGGGCGTCGGCGGACGGGACCTGAAAATGTGCACTTCCCGAAACGCGGTCGAGCTGGTGCACATAGTAGGGGAGAATACCCGCCTCGAAGCCCTTGAGGCTGAGCTCTTGCAGGACTCCGGCATCGTCGTTGACGCCCTTGAGCAGTACTGCCTGGTTCAACAGATGTATTCCACCATTGAAGAGCCTTCTGCAGGCCTGTTGTGTCTGCTGATCAATCTCGTTGGGATGGTTGATATGCAGTACCACTGTCGCGGGAACACGAAACCCCGCAAGCATGTCGACGAGTCTCTGCGTCACCCTGTCCGGGATGACGACCGGCAAGCGCGTATGGATGCGCAGCCGTCTCAGCTTTTCCAGCTTCCCGAGTGAGTCAATCAGTACTTGTAACCGGCTGTCACTGAGCGCAAGAGGATCACCGCCACTCAGGATGATCTCCTCGATATTTTCATCATCGAGTGTCTCGATGCTCTCCGGAGACAGGATGCGATCGATATGGTGAGACTGGTAGGGGAAGTGTCGCCTGAAACAGTAACGGCAATGGATCGCGCAGGCACCTGTAGTCACGAGCAGGGCCCGACCATGGTATTTCTGGATGATTCCCTGACCATCGCTTGCCGGGAGGTCGCCGACGGGATCGCTGATGAATCCCGGAACGGTCTCTTTTTCGGCATGTAACGGGAGTACCTGGCGCAAGAGGGGATCCTGCGGATCACCCTTGCGCATACGTGCAGCGAAGGTACATGGTACTTTCATCGGAAAATGCGATGCGGGATCGATCGTGTTTTCGAGAGAGGCGGGCTCGATTTCGAGCCATGCGAGCAGGTCGGCAACACGGCTGAAACCTGTTGCCATTTGCCTTTGCCAGTCGGGAATCTTTGGCATCTCGAATGTTCGGGTTATCATAGTCGTTTGTCTGATTTTTCGAGGTCAAAATGGCAACCTACAATACCAGCGAATTCCGTGGTGGACTCAAAATCATGCTCGATGGCGACCCATATTCCATCATCGAAAACGAATTCGTCAAACCCGGCAAGGGGCAGGCTTTCAACCGGGTCAAGGTGCGCAACCTGAAAACCGGACGCGTGATTGAGAAGACATTCAGATCCGGCGAGAGTGTCGATGCTGCCGATGTCATGGATCTGAGTCTCCAGTATCTCTACAACGATGGCGAGTACTGGCATTTTATGGATCCGGATTCTTTTGAGCAGTACCAGGCCAGCAAGACGGCCGTTGGTGATGCTGTCAACTGGATCAAGGAGCAGGATCTCTGTTCTGTCACACTCTGGAATGGCAATCCGTTGAGTGTCGAATCGCCGAACTTCGTTACCCTGAAGATTGTTGAAACGGACCCGGGGCTCAAGGGTGATACGTCGGGCGGTGGCGGAAAGCCGGCTACGCTCGAGACGGGGGCAGTCGTACGTGTACCCCTGTTCGTTCAGATCGACGAAGTGATCAAGGTTGACACCCGCACCGGAGAATATGTGTCGCGCGCCAGGGACGAATGAGCGACTGGCGGCCATGCGCATCCCTGGGCCTGCTCAGGGATCGTGCGGAAGTGCTGGCGACTATCCGGCAGTTTTTTTCCGAGCGGCAGGTCCTGGAGGTTGACACTCCGGCACTTGCTTCAGCCGCAAACCCGGATGCAACGATTGACTCCATAACGGCCACTGTCGGCTCCGACACAGAGCCGCTGTTCCTGCACACTTCACCGGAATTTTTCATGAAACGGCTGCTGTGTGCTGGATCCGGGTCCATCTACCAGTTGTGCCATGTCTTCAGGAATGATGAACAGGGGCGCAATCACAACCCCGAGTTCACGATGCTCGAATGGTATCGCACGGGCTTCGACATGTTCGATCTCATCGATGAAGTTGAGGCGCTCATGTCTTTGCTGATTCCCGCGATCGGCACTCCGGCAACAAGGATCAGCTATCATGCCCTGTTCGAGCAGACCACCGGCGTGGATCTCGGATCAGCCTCGCGGGAAGAGATCAGGGCGCTTGCCGGGACACTCGGTATTGTCGTGCCTGCGCATCATCCCGATGACGGCCTGGTCGAGATGATTTTCAATATCGCCACAGCCTCCTGGATGAAACAACAGCCAGCAGTTATTGTTCATCACTTTCCAGCGAGCCAGGCCTCACTGGCGATGCTTTCTCCCGATGACCCGGAGCTGGCACTGCGCTTTGAATACTATGTTGATGGCATTGAACTGGCGAATGGATTCCAGGAGCTCGCTGACCCGCATGAACAGAAGCGCCGTTTCGAGATCGAGAATGCAAGGCGCAGGAAAAGGGGAGTGCAGACCATGCCTATCGATGAACATTTCCTTGCAGCACTCGAGCATGGTCTGCCGGCCTGTTCGGGAGTGGCAGTCGGGGT
>JASFFK010000024.1:0-14317 GCA_050124335.1 Chromatiales bacterium
AGATGACCTGTCTGCGTGCCCGAGATAACAAAGGCATCACTGTCCGGGGCCAGCCTGTGACTGATATTGCCAAAGCCGAGACCCTCGTAGCGGTGCGGATCCCCACCCCCGATCAGGCCAAGCGCCCGAAACTTCTGGCGGGTGTGCTCGAGTGCCTCGAGATAGCGGAATTCAACGGGTTGCGTCTCGCGGTACTCGAGGCTGAATTTGATGACCCCCTCTTGCTCACTATTGACCATACTGATTCTGGCGATGTAAGTCGCTCTTTTACCTGCTAAAATTCGCGCAATTTCTGACTATTCTAGCCCTAATCATGTTTTACGCGCACACCTATGATGTCATCGTCATCGGCGGCGGCCACGCCGGTACCGAGGCTGCGCTTGCGAGTGCGCGCATGGGTGCAGACACCCTGCTGCTGACGCACAATATAGAAACACTCGGACAGATGAGCTGCAATCCTGCCATCGGCGGCATCGGCAAGGGCCATCTCGTCAAGGAGATCGACGCGCTCGGAGGGCTCATGGCCCATGCAGCCGATATCGGCGGCATCCAGTTCCGCGTGCTCAATTCACGCAAGGGGCCTGCGGTGCGCGCAACCCGTGCCCAGGCTGACCGCCTGCTGTACAAGGCGACCGTGCGCCACACGCTCGAGAACCAGCCAAACCTCGATATCTTCCAGCAACCCGTGACTGATCTCATCGTCGAGAACGACCAGGTGACGGGCGTCGTCACCCAGATGGACCTGAAATTCCGGGCGCAGGCCGTCGTACTGACCGTCGGCACCTTTCTGGGTGGTCGCATCCACATCGGGCTCGAGAACTACGAGGGAGGACGGGCCGGTGATCCGCCCTCCAACCGCCTCGCTGACCGGCTGCGCGAACTGCCTCTCCGTGTTGATCGCCTGAAAACAGGGACGCCGCCACGTATCGACAGACGCACGATCGACTTTTCCGTCATGGACGAACAACCCGGCGATTTCCCGGTGCCGACTTTCTCTTTCATGGGCAAACCGGAAGAGCACCCCGAACAGATCAGCTGCTGGATCACGCGCACCAATGAACAGACACACGAGATCATCCGCAAAGGCCTAGACCGCTCGCCGATGTACTCGGGTGTCATCGAGGGCGTCGGACCCCGCTACTGCCCCTCGATCGAGGACAAGGTCGTCCGCTTCGCCGACAAGGATTCGCACCAGATCTTCGTCGAGCCAGAGGGACTGACCGTCAATGAGGTCTACCCCAACGGCATCTCGACCTCGCTGCCGTTCGACGTCCAGATGCAGCTGGTCCAGTCGATGCAGGGCTTCGAGCATGCACGCATCACGCGCCCCGGCTACGCCATCGAGTACGACTTTTTCGATCCGCGCGACCTCAAGCCATCGCTCGAGACCAGGCACATCAGCCATCTTTTCTTCGCCGGACAGATTAATGGCACGACCGGCTACGAAGAGGCCGCTGCCCAGGGACTGCTGGCAGCAATCAACGCGGTGCAGAAGATCCGCGAGCAGGATGCCTGGACACCCCGCCGCGACGAGGCCTATATCGGCGTGCTTGTCGATGATCTCGTGACGCTGGGAACGCAGGAACCGTATCGCATGTTCACGAGCCGTGCCGAGTTCAGGTTGCTGCTGCGCGAGGACAATGCCGACCTGCGCCTGACAGAGAAAGGCCGGGAACTCGGGCTCGTCGATGACGCACGCTGGCAGGCCTTTTCCGGGAAACGCGAGGCCATCGAGAAGGAGCAGCAGCGCCTGCGTGCACACCTTGTGCGACCAGCCGACCTCACGCCGGAACAGGCGCACGAGCTTCTGAATGACGAACTGCGGCGCGAAACGAGAGCGCTTGACCTGCTGACACGCCCCCAGGTTGATTACCGGAACCTCATGGCCATCGAGGGAGTTGGCCCGGGACATCCGGATCCGAAAGTCGCCGAGCAGGTCGAGATCCAGGCGAAATATGCCGGCTACATCGACCGCCAGCATCTCGAAATCGCACGAACCCGCGAGAGCGCCGGCATGCATCTTCCCGAGGACTTCGATTACTCGCGGGTTCATGGACTCTCGGCGGAGCTACGGGAGAAATTCGAGCGGCACAAGCCCTCGACCGTCGGCCAGGCTGCAAGAATCCCGGGCGTGACCCCGGCGGCAGTCTCGCTGCTGGTCATCCACCTGAAACGCAAATCCGCGTGAGGAGTTCCTGCTGCAGAAGCACCTGCCGCACACAAGACGCAGAGACCACCCGATCAGCGAGCGACCTTGCCATGGAAAGGCAACGGGCCGTCCGCATTTTCATTTGACAGGGATGCGCAGGTAACCGGATCAGGGGATGACGGAACGAATCGACGAACTCATAAAGGGCGCTGCGCAACTCGGAATAACGCTCGAGAATGCGACAGCTGGAAAGCTGCTCGCCTATCTCGACCTGCTCTACAAGTGGAACAGGGCCTACAACCTGACAGCGATCAGGAACGAGAAGCAGGCGATCGCGCTCCAGCTGCTCGATTCACTCGCGATCCTTCCGTTCATCGGTGAAGCCCCTTTGCTGGATATTGGCAGCGGCGGCGGCCTGCCCGGTATCCCGATTGCGATCTGCCGCTCTGAACAACCGGTCACACTACTGGATAGCAACAGCAAGAAGACCCGCTTTCTGAACCAGGCCAGGCTCGAGCTCGGACTGGATAACGTGCAAGTCGTCAACGAACGCATCGAGGCATGGCGCCCCGGCACACCACCAGGAATCATCACGTCGCGCGCCTTTGCAAGCCTTGCCCGGATACTCGACTGGTGCCGTCACCTGCTGACGCCCGAGACCAGGCTCGTGGCGATGAAAGGACAATACCCGCAGCAGGAGCTCGACGAGATCAGGGATGAAAACCTGACCATCGAGATCAGGGAAGTCTCGATCCCCGGCATTGATGCACAACGTCACATCGTGATCATTCACGGCTTTTGCATGTGATAGCATAGCGACGTCCAGAGAACGATGCAGGCATGAGCAAGGCACCCTTCAGCAACAAACCCGGCAGGCACGAGCGGCATCTCCTGCGCAAGCTTGACAACCCCCTCTTCCCTCGCCCGGTCATCGCCCCTTCTGACGAGGAGATCCTCGAGGTCCAGCGACTGGATCATGAAGAGCTGCTCGCCTATATCACCGAGCTGCGACAGCTCGTCCACCAGGCCATCGAACTCAAGCCCAACGAGGAGAGCCAGGTCATCCTTGATCTCAAGGCTGAGCTCGACAAGTCCTACGAGAAGGCCTGTACCATGGCTGACGAGCAGGAGGGCAACAAGCAGGCCATCCAGCAGCTTATCAACGTCATCATGCGCACCATCCGAGTCAATGCCGCGGGCGATTCGCAGGCGGAGCAACAGCTCAACGAGGAGGAAGAGGCGCGGGCTCTCCATTTCACCCTGCTGGAACAGCGTATCGTTCCCGACCTGCTCGACCCTGACACGCTCATTCAGCAGGACGAACTGGTCCCGTGCCTGCTCGGCGAATCGGAAGAGGGGCTCGCGGCAGCACTCGAACTGTTCGATGAAGAACAGCGTGCGCAACTCGTGGCAAAGGCAGAACAGCTTGTCGAGGCGATGGACTCTCCATCGGGAGAGGTTCTCGCACGCCTGGCGCAACTCAGGGGCTGACAGCCCCCGGTTCCTTTATCCTCTCCACAGGGCCTCGAACAGGCGTCAACCCTTCACACCGCGCCGCCTGTTGGCAAGCACGCCGGTGGTAAGCCCGACACCCAGCAGAATCAGCAGACAGCCTGCCACCATCGACATACTGATCTGCTCCTCCAGGAAAAGCCATCCCCAGAAAAGCCCGAAGGCCGGGATCAGGTAAGTGACAGTCAGGGTCTTCGTCGGACCGACCTGGCTGATGAGCTTGAAATAGATGACATAAGCGATGCCGGTCGAGGCAATACCCAGCAGGATCACGCTCCACCAGGCTTTTGCCGATGGCATCTGTTCCGGCACCGCCAGCAGCGCGAGCGGCAGGAGAGAGGCTGCCGCAAAAAGCTGGCTCAGCGTCGCCAGCGTCAGCGGGTGCACCTCTGCAAGGTAACGCTTCGTTGTCGTGGCGGCCAGGGCATAAAGCAGGGTTGCGGTCAGCGCCGCGGCGACAGCCGTACCCAGCTGCAGTGTCGGCATCTCTCCCCTGCCCCAGACGAGGACAATGACACCGGCAAAGCCGATCAGAAGCCCGATGATCCCGGAAGGCTTGAGCCGATCCCCAAGCCAGGCCCAGGCAACCAGCGCACCGAACATCGGCGTCGTGGCATTCAGGATCGAGGCATACCCTGCGGTAACGGTGAGCGTCGCGTAGGCGATCAGTGCGAACGGCATGGCCGAGCCGATGATGCCCACGAGCGCGATTGCCGGGACGTGCCTGCGCACACCGCGATGACTGTTGTAGAAAAAAAGAAACGGCAGCAGGAAGAGCCCCGCAACGAGCGTCCTGATGGCGATGAGTCCGATTGGTCCCATCTCGGGTGCGCCGATTCGCATGAACAGGAAGGAAGCACCCCAGAGTGCCGCGAGCACCACGAGCTCAAGCAGTTGCCTCAGGTTCATGTGCCGAACCCCGCGACCCGGCTCAGCTCTTGATGATCAGAACGCTGCCGGTCGTCATCATGACACCGCCGGCTGTCCGGTTCATGATGCGCTTTGCACTGCTGCTGCGAAACAGATCACGCGCCCGGGCTGCGCTCCAGGCATAAACCAGCATGACGCTGCCGAGAACAACGGAAACAACAGTTGCGACGATCGCCACGTCACCCGTGCTCAATTTGGCCAGGTCCAGAAAGGTTGGCAGGAAACCGAGATAGAAAAGAATTACCTTGGGATTGCCGAGCGTGATCACCAGCCCGCTCAGGAAATTCTGTTTCCATGAGAGCTCGCGAACGCCATGGATCTCGACGGCTTCCGGCTTGCTGTTCCATATGCGCACACCGAGCCAGACCAGGTAGAGTCCGCCGGCGATTTTCACGAACAGGAAAAAGTCGCCAAGCAGCTCGGCAAAGGAGGCCAGGCCGTAGATTGCCAGCAGCAGGAAGACCAGGTCCCCCGTGACGATCCCCGCAACCACGACAGTCGCGTGGCCGAAGCCCGAGGCCAGCGAACGGGCGACGGTAGCAAAGACCCCGGGACCGGGGGTTGCAGCCAGCAAAAACATGGCGCCTGCCAGAGCCAGTATGGAAACCAGTGTCATGCGGTCTCTCCGGGAGGTGTGAAGTCAGTGGTACAGCCGGGCAATGACAGAACTATATCGCCTTCCAGTCTGCCATGCCCGACTCGTTCGGCCATTGCCGCCGTCATCTGCTCACTTTGCCATGGAAACCAGACCGTTTGCGCATGGAGAACGTCGATCCGGCACAGAGCACCACAGGGACTACTTCGGTAACAGTTTCCCATCGACGTAGAGCCATTGCCCGTTCTCCTTCACGAAGCGGCTGATCTCGTGCAGACGGTGACCGCGCCCGTCGATCTTGTAGCGCGCGACGAACTCCACCATGCCCTCATCGTCGTCCGCGGCGCCCTTCTCCGCGCGCCTGATCTTGAGCCCGAGCCAGCGTACCTTCTCGTCCATCCCGACAGACGCGGGCCGCGTCGACGCATGCCATGTCTTCTCAAGATAGCGGATGTCGTTCAGTGTGAAGGCCGTGTAGCGCGATCGCATCAGCTGCGCGGCCGTTTCCGGCTTCTCGCCACCATCAATGAAACGACCGCAGCAACCGTCGTAATCCAGACCGGACTCGCAGGGGCAGGAGGGCATCTAGCGGCCCAGATCTCCGGTGAGAAGCTCGGAGAGCAACCGCTCGACCGGCACATAGTCATCGGTCAGTAGCGGGAGGTCGTCCAAACCGGTGCCGGCGGAAAGTGCGGGCTTGGTGATGTTGATCCACTGGCGGCCAAAACGGTTGTCGACAATACGCTCGGGCATCGCGTCACTGTTGTTATGCGCTGAAACAATGTAGGTCATGCGCGTCGGCTGGTCACTGACATGGTCGAGCCAGATATCGACATGATCGAATTCCTGCCGCATCGTTTTGTAGAGGCTCTTCAGCAACTTTGCATCCGGAAAGCCGTCAACCAGGTTCATGAGATAGAGACCGTCCGGCTTGAGCCTGCTCTTGACCAGCGCGGCAAACTCCCGGGTCAGCAGATGGTAGGGCACCGAGATGTCGTGGAAGACATCGCCGACAACCACGTCAAACATCTGTTCCGGCTGCTTTGCCAGCGCAACGCGCGCATCCTCGTGGATAATCTCCATGCCGGATGTATCGAGATAGAGTTTCTCCCTTGCGATTTTCGTGACGGCCGGGTCGATCTCGGCAACCACGACCCTTGCCTCCGGCTTGTAGAGATTCACGGCACGTGGCAGCGTGTAGGCGCCCCCACCCGCAAAGAACCAGGCAGGACTGTCATTGTTCTGCGTATGCCTGCGCCCCAACTGGTCGATCAGGTGCAGGTAAGGCGCTGCAATCAATTCCGGGTCCTCGCGGTGGTTGGTGCTGTGTTTCAGGTGATCCAGTATCAGCGCGCGCGCTTCGCCGTAGGGAACCTCGGCATTGGCGTCGACGATACGCATGCAGAAATAGCGGCTCTCGATATCGCAGGGGCTGGCATAGCCGATGGGCGACTGCACCACAATCAGAAACAGGACAAGTCCCGTTGCAGAGGCGATGACATGTGCCTTTTTCAGCAGGGGGACTGCGAGAACGGCGAGCGCGATCGCCGAGGCCAGCACCAGGTTGCGGCTGCCGAACCACTGCACGAGCCAGAAGCCGGTCGCGAACGTTCCGAAAATACTGCCGAGAGCTGCCAGTGCGTGCATCATACCGATGATATGTCCCGTGCGTTCGGAGTGCTGCAATGCGAGCGTCGTCAGCAGCGGCGTGACGATTCCGAGCAGCAGGGCCGGCAAAAAGAAAAGCGCCATGGTCAGCACAAGACTGGAGCCTGCTAGGCTCAGTTCACTGGTTTGAATCGGGCCGGCGATGCGTGGAAGTATCAGCAGAATCATAAAGGCGCTTGCGGCGGCGGCCAGCAGAACGTATCCCGCAGCACGCTGTGATGCCTCCCTGTCGGCCATGACACCACCGATCCAGTTGCCGATCGAAAGACCCGCGAGGACGGTGCCGATGATGGCTGTCCAGGAGTAGAGGGAGACACCCACGAAAGGCGCGATGAGCCGTGCCGCAACCATCTCGAGCACGAGCACCAGTGCCGATGAGAGAAAGATGATCGTGGCGTAGAGTGCAATGGTGCGGGTGGCTGTTTTCATGCAGTCAGGCGGTTGTTGTTCAATCAGACCCTTTTACTGACACAATGGCCATGTTGCAACCCCAATCAGGAAGAACACGGGTCATCAGGCCCCGGGGTCTGATTCTTCGGGTGCACAAAACAGCCATTCCGCTATAATCAGCCGCTTATCATTTTTGAAACACAGACTCTGAGGATACTCCGATGACACCCATGTCGGACCGTGACGGCCTGATCTGGCTCGATGGTGAAATGGTCGATTGGCGCGATGCCAAGGTGCACGTGCTGACGCATACACTGCACTACGGCATGGGAGTATTCGAGGGCGTGCGTGCCTACAAGGCAGAGAAAGGGACCGCCATCTTCCGTCTCGAGGAGCACACCGACCGCCTCTTCCGCTCGGCGCATATCCTCGGCATGGAGATGCCGTTCGACCGCGACACCATCAACAAGGCTCAACTCGCGGCCGTAAGCGATAACAATCTCGAATCCGGATACATCCGCCCGATGGCATTCTACGGCTCGGAAGGCATGGGTCTGCGAGCAGACAACCTCCGCGTGCACGTGATGTGCGCCGCCTGGTCCTGGGGTTCATACCTTGGCGATGACGGCATGACAAATGGTATCCGGGTGCGTGTCTCCTCATTCACGCGACACCATGTCAACATCACCATGTGCAGGGCCAAGGCCAACGGCAACTACATGAACTCCATGCTGGCGCTCAAGGAAGCTCTCGAGACAGGCTACGACGAGGCGCTGTTGCTGGATACGAACGGCTACGTCATGGAAGGCAGCGGCGAGAATCTTTTCATTGTCCGCGACGGCATCATTTACACACCGGACCTGACGTCGGCGCTCGACGGCATCACGCGCCGTACCGTCATCCAGCTCGCCGAGGAAGCAAACATCAAGGTTGTCGAGAAGCGCATCACCCGCGACGAGGTCTACATTGCCGACGAGGCTTTCTTCACCGGCACAGCTGCCGAGGTAACCCCTATCCGTGAACTCGATGGCCGCAAAATCGGATCCGGTACACGCGGGCCGATCACGGAAAAACTCCAGGCGAAATATTTCGACGTGGTCCATGGTCGCAGCCCGGTTCACGAGGAGTGGCTGACCTACGTTTGATGTCGATGCGGGTGACAACCCGCACCTCATTTGAAAGCGGCGGGTGCGCCGCAGCACCCTTCTTCCTTTTGCTTGCCCAAAAGAAAGAAGGCAAAGAAAATGGCACCCTGCTAACGCGGCCTGCGGCTGCTCTGTGCCTCTTGTCCCTGACAGGCGCTCGCCAACTCGCTACGCTCAGACACGCCTCGCTTGCCTCCTGCCAGGAACTGCGATGCTCGACGCGTTAGAAGGGTAACGATCCCGGACTGTTCAAGCCTATCTGTAGGAGCCTAGCCCACTCGGCGATCATTCGCCCATGGCGTGGGCTCCTAAAGCAAGATCCGGTAATTAAGCCAACTGCGACTGGACACCGCCGGGTACCCGAGGAAAAACCGGGAATAGCATAAAGCTGTTTGAGGAACCGAAGACCAGAGTTCTTTTTACGCCACTTTTACCGCTCCATGACATCGCTTTGACTTCCGCTTTCAAATCAGGTGCGCGCCATTGCGCGCATCTTTCAATTAGGGGACTGAGTCAGAACGACTCCGTCGCATGAAATGGAGACCAGTCAGGGCGGCAGGATGAAATCAGGCATCACGGAAAACGCCGTAAGGTCTCCCAGCCATCACCATCCCGGATAAAACAGACCCTGTCGTGCAGCCGATTGGCACGCCCCTGCCAGAACTCGAAATAGTCCGGCCTCAGACGGTAGCCGCCCCAGAACCCGGGCAAGGGTACCTCCTGCCCCTCGAAGCGCTCAGCAATCTCCTTTTCGCGCCGTTCCAGCTCGTGGCGTCCGCTCAACGGCTGACTTTGCCGTGAAGCCCAGGCACCGATCTGGCTGCCCCGCAAGCGCGTCCTGAAATAGTCGAGTGACTCTTGCATGGGCACGCGCTCGACACGCCCCTCGATGCGCACCTGTCGCTGGAGCTGGGTCCAGTGAAACAGCAGTGCGGCCTGCGGGTTGATATCAAGCTCGCCTGCCTTGCGGCTGCCATAGTTCGTGAAGAAGACAAAACCGTCTTTGTCGAAACTCTTCATGAGCACCATGCGGGACGAGGGCTTGCCGCTGCTGTCCGCCGTGGAGAGTGCCATCGCTTCCGGCATGAGCAAACCGGCATCATCAGCGACCCTGAACCACTCGCCAAAGAAATCGAAAGGGTCGCGCTGCTCCGCATCGTGCGGCATACCCAGCACGACTCCCTTGCCGAAGGAGAAGGTTCTTCTGAGAAAGTCGATCAATCGCATCATTGCCGCCATGGAGCCGGGCCGGTTATACATCGCACCCGGGGAAGAATATAATCAATGACTGATATTTTAACGCCTGAATCCCTGCATGGCCCACATTCACATGACAAAATCCTTCCAGCCTCTGAACATTGCCGTCATGACTGTCTCTGACACGCGCACCGAGGCAGATGACAAGTCCGGGAATCTGCTCGTCGAGAGACTGACAGTTGCCGGCCACCGGCTGGCTGAAAAGGCAATCGTTCCAGACGATATATACAAGCTGCGCGCTGTCGCCTCGCGCTGGATCGCCGACGAGGCGATACAGGCGATCATCACTACCGGTGGCACGGGGCTGACTGGCCGAGACAGCACACCCGAGGCGATGCAGGCACTGTTCGACAAGACTATCGAGGGGTTCGGTGAGCTCTTTCGGTGGCTCTCCTGGGAGGAAATTGGTACCTCGACGATCCAGTCACGCGCCATCGCCGGGCTTGCCAACGGAACGCCGGTTTTTTGCCTGCCGGGCTCAAGCGGCGCCTGTGCCACCGGGTGGGACAGGATCATCAGCCATCAGCTCGATGCCGGCTACCGACCCTGCAACCTTGTCGAACTCATGCCGCGTTTTCGGGAGTAAGCATGTCCGACAGCTGCGTAACGCCAGACACCCCTCTTGTCGTCTACGACGAGGCGATTAGGCTCCTCCTTCAACAGGCGCGCCCTGTCAGGGAGACAGAGAACGCGCCACTGGGAGAAGCACTGGGGCGCGTGCTCGCCATGGAGGTCACATCGCCCTTGAACGTGCCACCGCTCGATAACAGTGCAATGGACGGCTATGCTGTGAGGGCAGGTGAAATCGAACCCGGCAAGGCTATACCAGTCTCCCAGCGGATCCCTGCCGGCACTGTCGGCAACCCCCTGGACACCGGAACCTGCGCACGCATTTTCACCGGCGCCCCTGTACCGCCCGGTGCCGATGCCGTCATCATGCAGGAACAAGCCACGGAGCAGGGGAATAATGCGGTTTCGTTCGAATCAGCACCGCGGGCCGGCGACAACATCCGCAGCGCCGGCGAAGATCTCAGGAAGGGTGACATTGTTCTTGAATCCGGCAACAGGATTGAACCGCAGCATCTTGGCCTTGCGGCCTCGATCGGTCTTGCAGAGCTGGGCGTTTTCCGCAGGCTGAAGGTCGCGACCTTCTTCACGGGTGACGAAATCGTGGAACCCGGCAAGCCGCTCGGCGAAGGAGAGATCTACAATTCCAACCAGTACCACCTGAACGCGCTGATACAGAAACTCGGATGCGATGTCATCAATCTCGGCATCGTCGAAGACAGGCTCGACACGACGCGCGCCACCATCCTGGAAGCAGCGCGCTCGGCGGATCTGATCGTCACGAGTGGCGGCGTCTCGGTGGGCGAAGAGGATCATGTGCGTCTCGCTATCGAAGAACTTGGCACCATCAGCATGTGGCGATTGAAGATCAAGCCCGGCAAACCGCTCGTGCTCGGTCATGTCAGGGAGACACCGATTATCGGCCTGCCGGGCAACCCGGTATCGGCCTTCGTCACCTGCCTTCTCTTCGTACGTCCCTTTCTGCTGAGAATGCAGGGACTGAAAGATGTCATGCCCTCGAGCTATCCTGTCACGGCTGACTTCGACTGGAGACGCCCCGGTATTCGCCGCGAGTTTCTGCGCGCCCGGGTCCTCAACCAGGAGGGAGAAGCTTTGGCAGAGATTCATCCCCGCCAGGGGTCCGGCGTGCTCTCCTCGACCTGCTGGGCGAACGGGCTCGTCGTGATCCCGGAACAGACCCAGGTCGAAAAGGGTGACAGGGTTCAGTTCATCCCTTTCCGGGAGTTGATGTGACCATTCGGATTTTCTACTTCGCCGCACTCGCAGAGCAGCTGGATTGCCGCAGCGAGGAACTGGAGACCGGTGCAACCAGCGCAAGCGAACTGATCGGGATACTCAGGGCGCGTGGAGAACCCTGGCGATCCGCTTTCGACAGCAGGATACAGGTTGCCATCAACCAGCATCTCGCCGGGCCGGCCGACAGCCTCGGCGATGGTGACGAAGTCGCCTTTTTCCCACCCGTGACAGGCGGATGAGACTGATCCGCGTTCAGCAGGAAGACTTCGATGCAGGCAGCCTGCTGGCCGAGCTCCGCGCCGGCCGCAGCGACATCGGTGCGAGTGTCATGTTCATCGGTTATGTGCGCGACCTGAATCTCGACGATCACATACAGGCCCTGAGACTCGAACATTACCCGGGCATGACCGAGAAGGCCCTGGAAGAGATCGTCAATGAGGCAATTTCCCGCTGGGACCTCACCGACGTGGCCGTCATTCATCGTGTGGGTGAACTGCGACCATCAGACCAGATCGTGCTGGTCGCAGTGACCAGCGCTCACCGCGGAGATGCCTTCGCAGCATGCGAATTCATCATGGATTACCTCAAGACACGCGCTCCCTTCTGGAAGAAGGAGCGGTTGAAAGATGGTTCGAGTCGCTGGGTCGAGGCACGTTCCAGCGATGATGAAGCAGCGGAACGTTGGAAGGAATAATTATGACCACGAAGGACACGAAGTCAGGGAAAACGTCTTACTGGGTGGAGTAGCCAGAAAAAACCACAAGGTTTTTAATCGTCGCAAGCATCATGACGCAGGGCCTTGTCTACGCCCCATTGAAAGAGCAACCTTCCTGGCTAATTGTCTCATTGTCATTATTTCCTGCTTTTCTGTATCTTCTGCCTGGCGAGGCTGATACAGAAACCCTCACAGTCCGGAATGCCGGAGCAAGCTGATTCCTTCCTGTCCCGCTGCAAGGCACATAGTGTGAAGCGAGGCAAGGATCATCTGTATTCCATACCACTAATACATCTTGGTGTTCTTTCTGGTGAAAATCACACAGGCCATGCCCAGAGGATCAGTGGTACCGACACCAGCACGATCAGGATCTCAAGCGGCAGCCCCATGCGCCAGTAGTCGCCGAACTTGTAGCCACCCGGCCCCATGACAAGGGTGTTGGACTGGTGACCGATCGGGGTCAGGAAGGCGCAGGACGCCCCGACTGCAACAGCCATGAGGAAAGGATCGGCATTGAGTCCCAGGGCCGTCGACAGGCTCACGGCAATCGGCGCCATGACGAGCACGGTTGCAGCGTTGTTGATGATATCCGAGAGGAACATGGTCACCACCAGCAACAGGGCCAGCACCCAGACGATGGACCAGCCCGTCGTCCACTCGACGATGTTAAGCGCCAGCAGCGTTGTCGTTCCCGTCGTCTCCAGCGCCTGACCGACCGGAATCATGGCCCCGAGCAGCACGATAACCGGCCAGTCGACCTCATCATAGAGCCTGCGAACAGGCAGGATCCCGAGCAACAGGTAAAAGAAGATCGCGATCAGGAAAGCAAGATAAAGGGGCATGAGATTCAGCAGACCGAGCGAAATGGCGCCTGCAAAAATCAGCAATGCCGTCAATGCACGCTGTCGCTGACCCAGAGAGAGGCTGCGCGGTGCCAGCGGCAGGAGCCCGAAGCGGCTGATATGCGCGCTGACCTCCTCCTCGATTCCCTGCAGCAGCAGGATATCGCCGATCCGGAATGTGACGCGCCGCAAACGGCTTCGCAGGACCTGCCCGTTCCTGGAGAGACCGAAAAGTGCCACGCGGCCGCCACTCTCCTGGCGCAGGTAGGCTGACGAGCGCCCCACAAGCGGCGAATCCGCAGAAACGATGCCTTCGAAGAGCGACAGCTCTGAAGGTGCAACCTCCTGCAACTCCGAGCCCGGAGCGCTGAGCATTTCCAGCTTGTAGCGATCGATCAGTGGCTGTAGCTCCTCTGCCTTGCCATGAACGATCAGGACGTCGTCTTCCTGGAAACGGTAGCCGTAGGCGGGCGGCTGTGCCCTGCTGTTCTCATGGGCGATGCCGACGAGCATCAGGTCCCATTCATCATCGAAAATCAGGGCGGGGACATTGCTTCCGATGAGTTCCGACTCTTCTGTGATACGCAGCTCGGCGAGATAGTCTCCGACCTCGAAAAGCTGGTCACTGACATTCTTTTCCAGGCGCTCCCTGGGTAACAGTCGCCAACCGACAAGCACGACAAACAGCACACCGGCGATAGCAACGGGCACACCGACCGGCGAGAAATCGAACAGTCCGAATGCCTCTTCACCGGGCAGGTCGGCGCGAAAGCTCGCGATGATGATATTTGGCGGGGTGCCAATCATTGTCGTCATCCCGCCGAGAATACTGCCGAAGGCCAGGGGCATGAGCAACAACGCCGGCGAACGCCCGTGTTCGCTTGCTGTGGCAATGGCGATCGGCAACATCAGCGCCAGTGCGCCGACATTGTTCATAAAGGCCGAAGCCACCGTGACGACAAGTGTCAGGATCCCGATGTGCAGAAAACGGTTTTTCGTCATGCTCCCCAGACGGGAAGCCGCGAGCGTCACAACGCCCGAATTCTTCAGGGCATGGCTGATGATGAGCACAGTCGCGACCGTCACCACGGCAGGATGGCCAAAACCCGAAAATGTCTGATCCATAGACACCAGGCCGAAGAGAGCGCACAGGACGAGCGCTGTCATGGCGACAAGATCGTGACGCCAGCGCCCCCAGGCGAACATCAGCAGCACGCCCAGCAGAATGACGGTAATGGTGATCTGGTCGTTGGTCATGACCGCAGTTTGCTGGATTGACGGATACCTGTC